>CADBNI010000012.1 GCA_902795965.1 uncultured bacterium | reverse complement strand
TGTTTTTCCGTAAGTGTATGTATTGTTATCCCAACTCGTATTCGGTATTTCCCAGGTTTCCAAAAGTCCGTTTTCGGTTTCGGACATGCGGACGGCTTGATAGAGAATGCTGTACGTTTCTTTAAGATGATTAACCGTTTCATGCTTTTGGTAGTTCGCAATCAGTGTCGGCATGGTCATTGCCGCAACGACACCTATAATTCCCAATGTTATCAGTACTTCCGCTAAAGTGAATGCTTTTCTCATAATTAATTCCTCTCTTTTAAAATGTAATATTATTATATACTATATATAGTATTATAACACACTATTATAGAGTATGTCAATACCATTTATTGAGTGTTGTAATACTATATTATTAAAGAATGGATTATGAAACAATTTGTAAAAAATTTGGAAATAATTTAAGGCATCAACGAAGAATTAAAGATTTAACTCAAGAGCAACTTGCCGAAAAACTTGATATTTCGGATTATCATTACATTAGCAAAATTGAAAGCGGGAAAAGCAACATAACTTTCAAAACACTGTTTAAACTTTCTCAGGCACTTGAAACCGAAATTTACAATTTGTTTAAATTTGACTGATATTTGCCATGCCTGTCAAATTTTGGTATATTTAAAATGTGTAGTAATTATCGTCATTCTGAGGTTGAAAAGTTATGAGATTCTTCGCTACGCTCAGAATGACGCACAACCGAAGAATCTCATAAAATCCTAAGGGGATATATATGGAAAGAAATAACAAACCCGTTGTCAACTTGATATCAAAGCCCGACAACATGTTAAAAACGGTCTACACAGCGTGCAGAACCTGTTACAGTGCGGATTATCCGATCAACATTTACAACAGTACGGACGACAAGGAAAAAATGCTCAAACTCATTGAACGTGTCATTTCGTCAGGTCACTATTCAACAATCGAACACATTCAGGTAAGTTTTGCAATCTCAAATGTCTCACGTGCCTGCACTCACCAGCTCGTGCGCCACAGACACATGTCGTTTTCTCAAAAATCTCAAAGATATGTCAAAGAAAAAGGACAATTTGACTACATAATTCCGCCTACAATAGAAAAAAATGCGGAAATGAAACAAAAATTTGAGAACTTTATGGCACAAATTTCCGCTCAATATCAGGAATTTGTTGATGCGGGAATCCCTGCCGAAGATGCAAGATTTGTTCTCCCAAATGCTGCTGCAAGCTCGCTTGTCGTAAGTATGAACCTTCGCGAACTCATTCACGTTGCAAACCTCAGACTTTGCACAAGAGCGCAATATGAAATTCGCACAATGGTAAAAATGATGTGTGATGAACTCATAAAAGAAGAACCCTGGCTGAAACCTTACCTCGTACCCAAATGCGAAAGATTGGGCTTTTGTGACGAAGACAAATCATGCGGAAGAAAGGGGAGATTAGGTGAGATGTGAAACGTGAAAGGTGAAAAGTTCTTTAAATAAAAATATAATTGAAATTTTGTTTAGACAGCTTTTTATAACGACCTTTCACTTCTCACTTTTCACGTTTCACTCAAACATGGAACTATTAACCAACCCAATCATAATATCAGTAATCCTTCTTTGCACTCTATGTGTCTTTAGAGTGAATGTTTTGCTTGCTCTTATTGTATCGGCAATCGTTGCGGGCAAAGTAGCGGGAATGCATGCGGGACAAATTATGGACGTTTTCATCAACGGTATGGGACAAAACAGTGAAACTGCTCTCAGTTACATTCTTTTGGGAACTTTTGCCGCAGCTATGGCACATACGGGGCTTGCGGACGTATTGGCAAAAAGGATTACCCTGCTGATTAAAAACAGCAAATTTATGCTTTTGCTTGTTTTAACACTGCTTGCCTGTGCGTCACAGAACCTTATTCCCGTACATATTGCATTTATTCCCGTAATAATTCCGCCGTTGATTTCATTAATGAACAAGCTGAAACTTGACAGACGTGCGGTTGCCTGCGCTTTGTGTTTCGGGCTTGTAATGCCTTATATAGTATTTCCTGCGGGGTTTGGGTTGATTTTTCAGAGGCTTTTGGCAGATAATATGTCCCTCAACGGAATGACGGTTTCCGTCAATGATGTATGGAAGTCCGTTTGGATTTTGGGTTTAGGTTTGTTTGTCGGGTTGTTGTGGGCGGTTTTTGTATCGTACCGCAAGCCGAAAACGTACGAAGATGTACCTTTTCGTGAAGTAAAAAGACGCTCTTTAAGATTTACGGGCAGTCATTATATAACTTTGTTTGCTGCAATAGCGACTCTCGCAGTGCAACTTTGGACAAAATCTTTGCCGTTAGGTGCTTTGATAGGTTTGACGATAATTTTCGGAACACGTGCAATCGACCCCGAAAAAATGGATAATCTTATTAACGAAGGTATCGGTTTAATGGGTTATGTCGCATTTGTAATGCTTGTAGCCGCGGGATTTGCGGGAGTGTTAAAGTCAACGGGAAGTATTGAAATACTTGTAAACGGACTTATACCTTTTATGATGGGGTCAAAAATTGTCGCAACGGTCTTGATGCTTGTTGTCGGATTGTTTATAACAATAGGGATAGGAACTTCATTTGGAACGATACCGATTTTGGCGGTTCTTTTTGTTCCGATATTCATAAATCTCGGATTTAATCCTATGGAAGCGATAGCGGTATTTGCAGCTGCAGCGGCACTCGGTGATGCGGGTTCTCCCGCGTCGGGAACAACCCTCGGGCCAACACAGGGGTTAAATGCCGACGGACAACACAACCATATTCAAGATACCTGTATACCGACATTTTTGCATTACAACATTCCGCTGATAATATTTGCGGTTGTTGCGGTTATTGTGTTTTAATATGCCATAAATTATTTGGTGCAAATAATTGCACCTTACCGGCTAATGTTCAAGATGTGACGTGTGGCGGATTTGCACCGCCCCGAGTTCCGCCGTCAGTGAAAAGCTCTTAAATTCCGCATCATCTCCAATCGTCACACGTCGCTAAAACTCGGTTCTGAGAATTTTCTAACGAATTGAATGCTGAAATTATTTTTTACCATAATCTGATCTCCTTTATTTATTACGTTTTTTCAATACATACATTCGTGTAACTAAATTGGAGAGTCATACAGACGGTTGCTAATAACAACACTAAGAACTTTTTCAGACACTTTATAAAAATTTTAATGTTCAAATAAAATATGCCGCGAGGCACTTATAAATTAACAGTCAATTTAAGAAGAAAGAACAGCTAGTTTGACAATTATTTAGATGTGGTTATACGCACCTTTTATGCATTTTATAAAATTTTGTGTTACGATACAAATACGCAAAAGGGTTATAAAAATGCAAGTACATAAGGTGGATAACAATACATCATTTACAGCGTTAAGAAGTTTTGAATGCAAAAAAAAT
>CADBNI010000011.1 GCA_902795965.1 uncultured bacterium | reverse complement strand
CGACTTGCATGTATGAAGCACGCCGCCAGCGTTCGTCCTGAGCCAGGATCAAACTCTCCATTGTCAGAAAGTTATGATTTTCTACTCGTTACCGAGTAGTTTCTCGCTCATTAAATAACGCATAGCATTTGCTATGTTCCTTCATCATTCGTTTTAGAAATTAACAAAGTATTATATGTTTATATCTCGCGCTCGCATTAAACGCCACCGTTCGCACTCGCAACGAAAACTCAACGTTTCCGTTGACTCGCGCTCAACTCTCACTCGCTTACGCTCGTTCGTGGCTCTGCTCGCGCGGTTCAGCTATTCTGTTGTCAAAGTACCGTTTTAAATTTTCGACCGTTTCAAGCGAAACTCTGCATACGCAGACACAATTATAAAATCGGGGTTTACTTTTACTATTTCAGATGCATTATTTATTCGGTAGTGTCATCTGCATTTCTTATCTTACATCAACAAATTTTTTTGTCAAGCGGTTTTTTAAAATTTCTTAAAAAATCTTTAAATTCGTTGATTTTTAAGGTTCAGCGTGCTTTCCGAGGTTTTGTCACCTTGGTGATTTCGTTTCACCTCCCAGGCACATTTCTAATCTTATGCAAAAGAAATTTTAAAGTCAAGCGTCTTTTTCCATGTTTTTTAGCATGTTTTGGCATGTTTTTTAAAATTCCAATAAAATCAATACTTTTGGCAGTTTACAAAACTTAATAATTGCCGAAATTCCATGTTACATGACGTTTTGCATGCCCAAATTGTTTCCGAATTTTTTCATTTTTTTGTATGAGTTAAACACGACAAAAATAATATATAATTCTACATGACAATAGTAAAAAAGGAGAGAAAATAATGAAAAAGACTTTATTAACTTTATCTTTGATGTTGGCATGCTCTGCCGCGTTTGCGGACGGAAACGCTTTCACACCGTTAAATTTTAATGATGCACCAATCAGAACTTCCGCAGCACAAACAACTGCAACACCCGCAAACACTTCACAAGTAATCGACAAATCAGTCAATACAAAGATGCAAAGTGCAATTACTTCTTTGGAAAATGCACAAGTAGAAGTAAGAAACGAGCTTTTGAACTACAAAACAAAGTATTCTGACGTTGATGCAAGATATCAGGCAGTCAAAGCGGAAAGAAAAGCGCTGCACAAACAGGTTCGTTCATTGGAACGCACAATTTCCAAAATTGATAAACAGAAAGAAAACATAAGAAAAAATATGCAAATGCCATAACCCCGAAAAAGCATGGCTAAAACGACCCCTTGGGGGTCGTTTTTTGCTGCGATTATTCAAAACGGCTTTGGAATAAACTCCGTTCGGAAAAACATGCCTTTGGCAACCCTGCGAAACAAGCATGTTTTGGGGCTAAGTAGTGATGTTAATCAGGAAGCGCAGCTTAATTATTCCCTGTATAAATCCTTATGTAATTCCAATAACTGCGGAATACCTTTTTTACATAATTTTTTGTTTCGGGATAAGGAATTTGTTCCACAAATTCGTCTGTATCATTATAAATAATTGAACTGCGCCAGTTTTTGAGCGAACCTATTCCGCCGTTATAAGCCGCAACAGCAGAAATATCATATCCTTCAAGGTTTTTCCGCAAAAATTCATAATAATAATTGCCGATTTTTATATTCTGTTCGGGATTAAACAACGAATTGTGATAGAGCATGCCCAAAGAAAATTTGGAGTTAATTTCTTCGGCAGTAACAGGCATTATTTGCATCAAACCGCTTGCTCCGACAGAACTTTGCGCCAACGGGTCAAAATAGCTTTCTTCCCTGACAAGACCAATCATCAAAGGTAGATTGTTGCCCGTTTCACCCGCATATTTTTTCAAATAATCATAATACAAAACGGGATAAACCAATCTCCAACGCAAATCATATTTGTCGGGTTTGTCTTTCACAAGTTCCATCGCATCCCTCGCAACAAGTATAGAATGCGAATAATCACCTTTTTTATACAGAACCCAGCTTTTTATGAAGTCGTCGCCTTCGGCAAATTCGTTCACAATATCGTAATCTTCAAGATTTACAAGTTTTACGACAATATTGTTTTTCGTATATTTGTACGGATAAACAACGGGCTGAGGGTTAATGTTGCTTGTAATTATCGGACCTTGCATGCGTCTTAGTTTCAAATATGCACGATATGCATAATATGTATCGGGATATTTGTCGATTACGCTTTTATAATAATAAGTATATTCCGAATAGTTATTATTTTTTTCAGCCAATTTTCCGAGCCAATACATTACCATGGGTGCCGAGTTTGTATCGGGAAATTTGTTCAGATGATCTTTTCCGATTTTTTGAGCCGAAACAATATCGCCCGCTTTTATTTTTGCAAGGAAAACATTTGCCATTGCATCAGCGGAAAATCTTCCGTTCGGATATTTGAAATACAAATTGCTGAAGCATGCCGCTTTGTCCTTTTGTGCAACATTACTGCATTTCAAACTCAAAAGATAATCCGTACCTTTTCCCGTCGCAAAATTCAAAAGTTTTTCGTAAGAACCTGCACCCGAAATTTTTAAATACAAATCAATCGCATCAATCAAATCGTCTTCGTCAACATAATTTGAATACTTTTGCAGTCCCGTTTCAACAAGATATTTCACCCTTGAATAGTCTTTCAAAACATAAGAATTTTTTGCATCAATAGCCCAATTTTCCGCAATATCGGTTTTAGCAAGAAGTTCTTTGGCTTTTTCGTTTTCACCGAACAGATAACAGGTTTTTGCCATCAAGAGGTAGTCGTCTTTTGAAATTTCCTGTGTAAATTCAAGCCAATTATTCACCGCATTGTAAGCATGCTTTCCTGACGGTGCGCTTTTCAAATAATGGCGAAAACAATTTTGAATATCATTTTTAACTGCGGAAGAAATAATTTTATCGTTTTTGTGTCGGTTTTTCAAAATTACACCGATATAATACTCTGACGCGATTGCATAATCAGTATTGGGCGCATTTTGAACAATATATTCAAAATATCTTTTTGCAATTTGCGGTTTTTCCTCAACCAACTTTTGCCCCGCAAGATAACGGGCTTTCAAGCTCAATTTGTGTTTAGGATAATTGTTGAACAAAAGTTCGTAATGTTTTATTTCGGATTTGTCGTCACCCAAAAGTTTTGCGCATTCCGCCCTGTGATAAATTGAAACGGGTTTTAGGTTTGAAAAAATTGTTATCTTTGAAAAAAGATAATAAGAATTTTGATAATCGCCTTTGTTAAAATCTTTCAAAGCTGATTTGTAAATTTCTTCGGTTTTGGATTCCGGTTGGTATAATGCAAAAAAACCGCCCGCCAAAGCCAAAACAACCACACTTGCGGTTATTACGGCAATTCTTTTTTTCATATCCCAATCCAACATAATTACATATTAGCAAAAATTAATATATAATTCAAGAAATTAAATTTTTATGCTATATAATTTTATATATAGGAGAGAAAATATGTACGGAATTATACTTGCAGGCGGTTCGGGGAGCAGATTGTGGCCTTTATCGAGAGAATTGTACCCCAAACAGCTTTTAAATTTACAATCTGACAAAAGCCTTTTGCAGTCTACATTTGAAAGACTAAAGAATTGTACCGACAACATCGTAAGTATAACCAATGTAAAACACGCACCTAATGTTCGTTTACAGCTTTCAAAATTGACGGAAAAACCGTTCGTTTTGTCGGAACCCGTTGCAAAAAATACCGCACCCGCAATAGTTTTGGCATCAAAATTTATTATGCAAAAAACGCATTCAGACCCCGTAATAATCGTAGTTCCTTCCGATCATTTGATTAATGATGATGAAAAATTTCTCTCAACCGTCAAAAAAGGTGAAGAATTGGCTCAACAGGGTTATATTGTGACTTTTGGCATAAAACCGAATTATCCCGAAACAGGTTACGGGTATATAAACACTTCCGAAAAAATCGAAAACGGGTTTAAAGTAAAAGAATTTGTGGAAAAACCAAACCTTGAAACCGCAAAACAGTATCTCAATGCGGGAACGTACTTTTGGAACAGCGGAATATTTATGTTTAAGGCATCTACATTGTTTGAAGAAACTTCTAAGCATGCCCCGGAAATCTCAAAACTTTCGGAAAAATTTGACTTTAACAAATCCGATGAAATTCCGTTTATTGAATTTGACAAAATGCCGAGTATCTCCATTGATTATGCAATTATGGAAAAATCCGACAAAATTGCCCTCGTTCAGCTTGAAAGCGACTGGAACGATTTGGGTTCTTGGCAGTCAATTTATGATATAAGCAAAAAAGACGAAGAAGGCAACGTATTTGTCGGGCATGTTTTGGACGAAGGTTCAAAAAATTCGTTTGTTTATTCTTCATCAAAATTGGTTGCGACAATCGGGCTTGAAGATACCGTTATTGTTGAAACCGAAGATGCAATTTTGGCTTGTAAAAAAGATAAAACTCAAAATGTAAAACATATTTACGAAACCTTGAAAAAACAAAACGACAATACGCATCTTGTCCACAAAACCGTTTATCGTCCGTGGGGATTTTATACGGTAATCGCTCAGGGTGAAGGGTTTTTAACAAAAATTATCCACGTAAATCAGGGGCAGAAACTTTCCGTCCAATCTCATAATTTCCGAAGTGAACACTGGGTAGTACTTTCGGGAACGGCAAAAGTTGTTTTGGAAGGTAAAGAATTAATCCTTTCCCCCGGTCACAGTGTTGATATTCCGCTCAAAGCAATTCATTCACTCCAAAATCCGTATAGAGAAGATTTGGAAATAATTGAAGTTCAAAAAGGCGACCCGCTGATTGAGGACGATATCATCAGATATGAAGATATCTACGGCAGGGTATAGCTATTGCACATTATGAAATTCAACGATATCAAAATAATTCGCTAATTCTTCTTCAAGCGGTCTGTCTTTATTGATTTTTTTATCAAATGTCAATTCCAATTTATCTATAAAACCGCGCAAAGTGAATTTTTCCTGTGCATTTTTACTTCCCGCAAGAATTGATGTATCTATATCGGGTCTGTCGCAAATAACTCCGGCAAGTCGATTTACAGTTTCGATAGTTTTGCTTTCCATGTTATTCATAAAACTGTTTCCACCCAACAACCAAACGGTAAGCCTGTCTTTTGCACCTTTTTTTAAACTTTCGATATTATTTTCAATATCACCTATACATCTTTCACAGGCTTTGCCTATGGGAATATGTCTTATATAACCTTTTTTACCGCTTTTCATAATCAAGGTAATACTGTCGGGGTAAGTACCTATCGTAAATCTTTGACCGTTAATAAAATAACGCTGGCTTTTTTTTGATAAATTGTTATAATATCTTTGTGCTTCAGGCAACAATTCGTCATAAGCACCATATTTAACCATAAAATCTGTTTTCCCACAAAAACTTATGTTATTCATATCTACTCCTTTTTGAATACATGAAAAACCGTAAAAATATTTTTTGCTACTAAAATACATTTTTTAATTCAAAATAATATCCGTCATTCAAAAGATCAAAAAACTGCCTTGAAACATTTGGCGCAATAGCGCAAACCCACTCTTTATCAATATACAACCCCTCAACAAGTCTTGCAAAAAGTTCTGTCGGCTTTTCGTAATATTTTTTCAACCTGTTTATTCTTGCTGAAATCCTCGCTTGTTTACGCTGAAAAGATTTTAACCTTATATAAGCCGCAAATGCTTTTGGCATGTCGCAAAAATCATTCTCAATCCCGTCAACAGAAAAAACTCTCGTTCGTTTTGAAAAAAATCCGCCCGTCAAAAGTTTTACTTTATCGTATTTCAAAAGATACCGCGCATCAGATTTTTTTATATATTTATCAAATTCCTTAAATTTTTTAGAACGTTGAAATTTCGGATAAAATTCTTTTACAATTTTTTCCTGTTCCAAAATTTTCGTTTTTACGCGTTCTTTGTGTTCCAAAAGCCTTACGCACAAATAATTTTCGTCAACAAAAGCAGTAACTTTTTTTAATTCGTCAAGATACGCAGGGTTATCGGAATTAAAAATAATTTTAAGCGTACCGCCCGTTTTTATCATATTTGGTTCGATTTTTGAATGAATATAATGGGCAAATTCATGCAAAAGTGTAGGTACAATACGGTTTTCGGGTGTATTTTTTGAAATATCAATTCTGTTTTTTATAAAAAAGCCTTGATGTCCGCGTGCCTTCGTGTCGGTGTGAACCGACAAACCCAGTGATTTTAAATATTCTACAAGCTCATTCTTATTCATAACCCAATTAAAAAAAACGGACTGAAAAGTCCGTTTTAAACTTATACTTCCACGTATTCTCTCAAACGTTTACTGCGATTGGGGTGGCGAAGTTTTCTAAGAGCCTTTGCCTCAATCTGCCTGATACGTTCTCTTGTAACACCGAAAAGTTGTCCGACTTCTTCCAATGTTCTTTGACGTCCGTCGTCCATCCCGAAACGCAATCTCAAAACGTCACGTTCTCTCGGTGAAAGCGTACACAAAACTTCTGCCAAATCTTCTCTCAAGAGTTCCGATGCAACGGTTTTGATAGGCGCATCAGCCTCTTTGTCCTCAATAAAATCACCGAGGCGAGAGTCTTCTTCTTTACCTATCGGAGTTTCAAGCGACAAAGGTTCTTGAGCAATTTTTATTATTTCACGAAGTTTGGGGATAGAAACATTCATTTCAAGTGCCAATTCATCTTCGGTCGGTTTTCTTGAAAGTTCCTGCGCCAATCTTCTTGTAACTTTTTTCAGTTTGTTAATTGTTTCAACCATATGAACGGGGATACGAATTGTTCTTGCCTGATCGGCAATAGCTCTTGTAATAGCCTGTCTAATCCACCATGTTGCATAAGTTGAGAATTTGAAGCCTCTTTCATGGTCAAATTTTTCTGCGGCACGAATAAGTCCGAGGTTTCCTTCCTGAATCAAGTCAAGGAAAAGCATTCCGCGTCCGACATATTTTTTTGCGATACTAACGACCAAACGGAGGTTAGCTTGAACAAGTTTTCTTTTCGCGATTGCACCCGGAGTACCGCCCTCAAGAATTTTTCTTGCAAGTTCTATTTCTTCGGTAGCGGATAAAAGTTTAATCCTTCCGATTTCTCTCAAATACAATCTTACGGGATCATCAACAGCAACACCCTTCGGTGTTTCAAGATCAGTTTCCGATTGTTCATGTGTTGTAATATAAATATCGTCCATATTATCTTTTCGTTCCATTTTTTCGGTAACGATATCTTCGATATTGTCGGTATTTATATCAACATTCATATAGTTAATACCGTCAACTTCCGCTGACATTGTTTCTTCGTCAATATCCTGCAAGTCGAGATTTTCTTCTTCGACAACGCTTACAATAGAGGAGTTGGATTGTCTTTTTTTACTCATTCATTTTCTCCGATTTTTAGTCTTTTATTAATTTTGTCTCTAAGCTGCATCTGAATTTTTAGGGCTTCTGTTTCATTATCATTTGCGCTTTTATATAAATTTCTGATTTTTTCCTGTTCTTTTTCTTTGTAACACTGATTAATTTTGTTGATATTTTCTTTAATAAGTGTTAAAAAATCCTTTTCATCAAGATTTTGGAATGTTTCGGAAATACTGATTAAATCCGTTATAACCCTTTGTACTTCCTGATTATCGGCAAACGTAGTATACAGTTTTTCGATTAATTCCTTCACATTATTTACGGTACATGTTAATTTGTCAATCGTAGATTTTACATTTATTAACGTTTCGTTCGTAAATTGCGTGTCGCCTATCATTTGCTTGATTTGTTCAAATGAAATTCGGCTGTCGATTACAAGAAAAACGCTCAATAAATTTTTTTGCGCTTTTTCCAAAATCGGTACATTTTTCTTAACAATTCTTTCAATACCGTTGTCAGTGGAGGCTATGCGCATTTTTGATTTTTTAACTTCGCGCGTAAGTGCATTGGCATCAATGTTCAGAGTATCGGCAATCATTCTTATGTATTCGGATTGAACGATAGCGTTTTGAATTTCTTCCAGTATCGGAATAAGTTCCTTCACCGTTTTTGTTTTTTCGGTCGGTGTTGAAGGTTTTTCTTTCATTATCGCATTGATTTGAAAATCAATCAAAAGCGGAGCATGCTCCATATATTCCTTGTAACTTTCCGCTCCGACGGAACGAATAAATTCATCGGGGTCTTTTCCTTCGGGCGGGGCAATTACTCTTATTTCGCAGGAATATTTGTCGTCAGATGTTGAAATATAGCTTTCATCAAACTGTTTTATATCTCCCAAACCCTGAAAAGCCTCTTTTATCAGGTCTGCATTACGTTTTGTAGCCTTTTGACCGGCAGAATCCGTATCAAAAGAAAGATAAATTTTTCTTGAAGGTGTGTATCTTGAAAGCAGTTTTATATGCTCTGCCGTAAGCGAAGTTCCGCAAGAAGCAACGGCATTTTCAATCCCGTGAGCCTGCGCGGATATTACGTCAAAATACCCTTCCATCAGGATTACGCTGTCGTTTTCTTTGATAGAATCTTTTGCTGTGTAAAGCCCGTAAAGTAATTTACTCTTATTATATATCAAAGAATCCGAGGAATTAAGATACTTGGGCATCTGATCTTTTTCAATCGCACGTGCGCCAAACGCAACGTATTCGCCAAATTCGTTTTGAATAGGAATAATAACACGATTTCTGAATCGGTCTATGTAGTTTCCTTCGCGGGTTTTTAGGATTAATCCCGCTTTTTCCATAACTTCGTCAGAAAATTCGTCCTTAAACTTTTTGTAAAATTCGTCATAAGATTTTGATGCAACCCCGAGTGTATATTTTTCGATAATTTCTTTTGTAATTCCTCTGCCTGAAAGGTATTCCAAGACTTTTGAGGTTTCTGGGTTTTTGTCTTTAAGCAATCTGAGGTTGTAAAATTCGGCAGCTTTTTGACAAGCCTTCATCATTTCATCTTTTATGCCTTTATCGCTTTTTTGCAGTCTTTGAGGCATTTCAAGCCCAAAACGTTCTGCTAATTCGGAAATAACCTGCATAAAATCTTTGTTTTGGGTTTTCATTATAAAAGAAATTGCATCTCCGCCTTCACCGCAGCCGAAACACTTGTAAATTCCAAGACTCGGGTTTACGGAAAATGAGGGGGTTTTTTCTTTGTGAAACGGACATAAACCCCAATAATGCCCGCCGTTTTTCTTCAAAATAACCTGCTGTGAAACGGTTTCAACAATATCAAGACGGTCTTTAATTTGAGATACCAATTCTTCAAGAGTTTGTGCCATAATAAAATATTAACATTAACAAAAAATTTTATCAAAAATTTTTATTTCAAAATCAATGTATCAATGTTTACAAAATTACGAAGAGATTTCGGTATTTGATGCCTTATGACCGAACGAGGCACGGTGGTTTGATAATAAGGTGATTCAAAACGCTCTTTTAACAAACTTGTTGCAAGTTCCATTTCGGGATTTTTGCAGATAATTTTGCCACAACCTTTTAGTATTGGGGTTATTGTTAATTTAGTTATTTCCATATTAATACAATCTCATTTCAATAATTTTTTGACAAATTCTTACGGTATTTAAAGCCGCGCCGATTCTGATATTGTCCGCTACACACCAAAGAGAAATTCCGTTTTTGAACGCAAGATTTTTTCTTATACGTCCGACAAAAACAGGGTTTACACCTGACGCATCTCTTGTCGTAGGATATTCAAAGTTATCGGGATTGTCAATAATTTCCACACCAAAAGAATTTGATAAAATTTCTCTCACTTCATCGGGAGAAATTTCATCTTCAAATTCAATATCAACGGCCTCGGAATGACCGTTATAAACAGGAACTCTTGCCGCAGTACAGGATATCGGCATATCTTCGGGTAAATGAAGAATTTTTTTCGTTTCGTTAACAACTTTCATTTCTTCTTTTGTATAACCGTTTTCGCAAAATACGTCAATCTGCGGGATTACATTGAACGAAATCGGCTTTTTAAAACACTTGTTTTCAAAATCTTCACCTGCAAGAGTTGCTTTTGTATTTGCCGTAAGTTCGTTTATTGCTGCCAATCCCGCACCCGAAACAGCCTGATATGTAGAAACAATCAATCTTTTCATTTTGTTTTTTTCGATTAAAGGTTTCAAAACGAGCATCAACTGCGAAGTTGAGCAGTTCGGATTTGAAATAATTCCCTTGTGTTTTTTCAAATCTTCATCATTAACATAAGCAATAACAAGCGGAACATCTTTTTCCATTCTGAAAGCGGACGAATTATCAATCAAAACACCGCCTCGTTTAACAATTTCGGGGGCAAACAGTTTTGAAGTTGACGCACCCGCAGAGGCAAGCACAATGTTTACACCATCAAAACTTTCGGGTTTGGCTTCTTCAACGGTATAAGTTTTTCCCTGAAATTCAAGTTTTGAACCCGCAGATTTTGCACTCGACAAAAATTTTATTTCGTTAAAATCTATTTTAAGTTCGTCAACAATTTTTGTAATTTCTCTGCCAACGACACCTGTTGCGCCTAATATTGCTATGTTTGGTTTTTGCATAATCTCCCCTTTTTTTTAATTATACATTAAAATTACCTAAAGTAAGACCTTGTAAAGAAATTTGAACAAATGCACTTAAATATATTTGTGCTAAAATATTTAAAGAGAGGGAAAAAATTATGTCAACAATTATAATGATTTTACTGATAAGCATTTTGGTACTGGTACACGAGGCGGGTCACTTTTTTTCCGCACGACTGTTCAATATAAAAGTTGACAAATTCGGTATAGGTTTGCCAATCGGTCCGACATTGTGGGAAAAAAAAGTCGGTGATGTTACATTAATAATTCATGCTTTTTTGTTCGGAGGTTATGTTTCTTTTCCTGATGATGACAAAGAATCCGACCTCCCTCAAGATTCAAAAGAAAGACTTCTAAACCGCCCCGCATGGCAAAGGGCAATAGTTTTTTCCGCAGGTGTAACCGCAAACGTAATTTGCGCATTTGCGCTCGTTCTTTTGACCGCATTTTTGTGGCACAATTTGCCTTCGGGGAAATTTGATACTTACATAGAAAAAATTTCCGCACCGAAAGAGGCAAGCGTATGGCAGTCGGGCTTGCAAAGCGGTGATAAAATTGTTGAAATCAACGGAACGGAAATTAACACAAAATATGCAATAAACTTGTATGCTATGTACAGTGCATCTTTTGACGGGAAAGCACCCGAAATCAAAATCGAACAAAATTACGAAACCATAAAAAAAATGAACCCTGCTTATGAAAAAGAAGAAATTATCCCGGAGGGCTTGATTGTAAAACTTCCCGAAGCAGAACCCGAAGGAAAAGTCGTTCTTAACAAAAACGTCTTAAACGCAGTCGAACTTTATAAAAATGATGACGTAAAATTAAGCGACAGACAAATAAAACTTCGTGACGAAATAAAAGATAAATCTTTTATTGAAACCGACGGCACATATTCGCTTTATGATTTGGCTTATGCAATTTCGGATAACGTGAAACCCATTGACATGAAGGTTTTGCGTAACGGCGAAATTGTAGAACTCAAAACAATGTACTCTGACAAAGACGGTTTAATCGGTGTAATTCCCGATAAAAAAGAAATTTTAATTCCCGTAACAGGTATAAAATCAGCATTTTCGGCAAGTTGGACTTATCTTTACAATGAAACAAAATCTATGATAATCGTTTTAGGACAATTATTTACGGGAAAAATCCCTCTGAAAAATATGCATGGTGTTGTTTTGATTACCAAAATGGGCGGTGACATAATAAGTAATGACGGTATTTTTTACGGCTTGCTTTTGACAGCCGTAATATCAATGAACTTAGCTATTTTGAACATTTTACCGATACCCGCGTTGGACGGCGGACATCTTTTGTTCCTGTTGATAGAAAAAGTTATGGGCAAACCCGTAAACGAAGATATTGCAAACAAAATTATGACGGTATTTTTCTCACTTTTGATTTTGCTTTTGGTATTTGTCTTGTTTAACGATATTTATGTGCTTGTACAACCGTTGGTTGCGAAATAATGTATACTTTAAATAAAACAATCAATCCGACCTCAACGTAGTGAGCAATAATTGTAGGCGAAACAACAACAGAGGCGGACACTGTCTGAACGATAAAAATGGATAGACCCTGAAACAAGTTCAGGGTGACACCGAGTGAGTTTGTCCGCCTTAGGTTGAGCCGTACAAATTATTAGCGAACGAAGTTATGGTCGGGAGTTTCTTTGGTTTCTTTCTTGT
>CADBNI010000010.1 GCA_902795965.1 uncultured bacterium | reverse complement strand
GTAAAGCCATAGACATGAAACTACCGACAAAAGATGAGCTACTGTCACTCTATGGAGACAGTTGGGAAGGCAAACCCACATCCGGCTGGTTTTGGTCGTCGTCAGAGACCTATACGGACCACGCGTGGGGCGTGAGCTTTGGCAGTGGTACCTCGAACGACGCCTACAAGGGTACCCAAGGCGGGGTCCTCTGTGTAGGTAAATAATTTGCTACTACGAGTGTAGCACAGAGATAAATTCACAGTTTATCAATTTATCCCTTTTCCCGCAGCTCTTTCAGAGCTGCGGGCGGCGAGGGGGAACAGGTACATTGACAACCGAATAGAGAATAAAGATTAAGATTTATTCTCTATTCGGAAGGAAAAAGAGATGGCACATTATGACACTTTGCCTATTTACAAGGCAACATACGATTTTTTATTAAGAGTAATGCATGCGGTTTCGCACTTCCCGCGCGAGTACAAGTACACGCTCGGCGAACGTATTCAAGAGGAATGCATTGAACTTGTTATCATGATTTACAAGGTCAACGTTACCAAATCAAAAGTAGCGTACCTCAAAAGAATGGATGAACAAATTCAACTCATATACCTCTTGCTGCGTATCTCGCATGATATGAAACTTATGCCGACCGAAAAGTATGCGGGTATTGTAGAAATGGCGGACGGTGTCGCAGTACAAGCGAAAGGATGGTTAAGAGCGAACGAAAAAATGCGAGAGCCTGACAATGCTACGGCTTGACAGGGAGTGCATTTTTCATTACGTGGGGAACGGTAGTCCACAAGGATAACCAAAATTGAGACGGAAACGTCGAAGTTGTTATATTTGCTAAAAATCTCATTTATAACATCAAGAGATTCCCTAATTTACGGCTGGTTTTGGTCGTCGTCAGAGAACAATACAAACAACGCGTGGAACGTGAACTTTGACAATGGTAACTCGAACAACAACAACAAGAATAACCAAAACGGGGTCCTCTGTGTAGGCAATGAAATATTCGTTTTTTCGTTTGCTTTTTATCATAATTATGGAATACGATTTTACTTTAGCGGATTTATTCAAAGCATATTTTGACTGTCGAAAAAACAAGCGATGCAAGCGCGCGGCTCTCAAATTTGAGCTTAATCTCGAAAGAAATCTCCTAAACCTTTACAAAGAAATAAAATCGGGAAGATACAAAATAGGAAAATGCATCTGTTTTGTCGTTACAAAACCAAAACCCCGCGAAGTCTGGGCGGCTAATTTTCGCGACAGAATTGTTCATCACCTTATTTACAATTTTATTTCTCCCCGATTTTACAAACGATTTATCCGCGATACGTACAGTTGTATTCCAAAACGCGGTACCCTCGCCGCCGCAAAAAGACTTTTGCATTTTACCCGCAGTGCAACCCTCAACTACAAAAAACCTATGTATTACCTCAAGGCAGACCTGTCAAACTTTTTTGTATCAATAGACAAAAATACCCTCTACTCCCTTATAAAAGAACAAGTATGCGAAGAATGGCTTTTGTATCTTATTCGCATGATAATTTACAACGACCCGACCGAAAACGTTTACAAAAAATCGTCCGCAAGAAAATACAAACTTATTCCCGCATACAAAAGTTTATTTAATGCTGATAAAAATCATGGCTTGCCAATCGGAAATTTGACAAGTCAATTTTTTAGCAACGTTTACTTGAACGTGATAGACCAATACATCAAACGAAATCTCAAATGCAAATATTACGTCAGGTACGTGGACGACTTTGTTATCCTTGGTGAAAGCGCAAAAATGCTTAACTTCTGGTTTAATTCAATAAAAGATTACGCAAAAATATATGTACAAGTCGAACTTCATCCGCGCAAAAAACTTATAAACAAAATAGTGCAGGGAATCGACTTTGTCGGGTTTATCATAAAACCAGCGCGGGTATTCTTACGGCAAATGACGATAGCAAAAATTTATCAACTGATTTACAAATGGAAAAAATCTTACAATCGGTTCGGTCAAAAATCTTTGACCGAATTTTTCAGGTCAATTAACAGTTATCTCGGAATGCTCGTAAATCTGTGCGGGTTTAAAATGAAAACAAAATTTGCAAATATGTTTAATTCATTGTTTATAATATCGGAGTTGTTGGAATTTAAGGCGGTTTTGGCATGAGGGGATACAATAAGCGTGTACGTTACAATTCCGTAATAAAAAATATAACATCTTGTTTTTATAGCTTTACTACATATAATGAGTGTATAAAGTGTACTTATTAATTGAGGGTAAGAAATGATTAAATTAAACTACAAAAATGCCGACGAAATGATTATCGGTAAAGAAAACGGTTTGAACATTCAAAAAGAATTTTCAAACTACAAAGACACTATTGCAAAAATTATTACGGATTTGAACAAAAGAAAAGACAAACCCGAACAGTGGCTTCAGTGGATGAACCTTGGTTATAATGAAGAAACTATCTGGTATGTTAAAGAATTTGCTTCACAGGTTCAAGGTAAGTTTGAAAATGTTCTTGTATTAGGTATCGGCGGTTCTGCTCTCGGCGGTATTGCAGTGACGGAAGCTCTTTTGAAACCTTATTGGAATTTGTTGACTCCCGAACAAAGAAACGGTATGCCGAGAATTTTCTTCCTTGACAATATTGACCCCGATTCGATTACCGGATTGTTGAATATTTTGGATTTGAAAAAAACTCTCGTAAACGTTATTACAAAGTCGGGTTCTACGGCAGAAACAATGTCGCAGTTTATGATTGTTAAAAATATTCTTGAACAGGAATTGGGCAGTGATTACAGAAAAAATATCGTTGCAACAACCGACAAGAAAACAGGTATCTTGAGACAAATTTCCGAACAGGAAGGTTACAAAACTTTTGTTGTTCCCGATGATGTGGGCGGAAGATTTTCCGTATTCTCGGCAGTAGGTTTGTTGCCGTTTGCTCTTGTAGGACTTGATATTGATGAAATTATCAACGGTATAAAAGACATGGATTTGGCTTTGAAAAATACCGATATTAACGAAAATATCGCAGCTCAAAACGCTTTAATCCATTACCTTATGGATACTAAAAAAGGTAAAAATCTTTCGGTTATGATGCCTTATTCAAGCAGATTGAAATATGTATCCGATTGGTACGTTCAGCTTTGGGCTGAATCTTTGGGTAAAAATAAAGATAAAAACGGTAAAGATGTTCATATCGGGCCTACTCCGATTAAGGCTCTCGGTGCAACCGATCAGCACTCTCAAATTCAGCTTTATAACGAAGGTCCGAACGATAAAGTTATCAACTTTGTCAGAGTTGCGGAATTTGATAATACTCTTGAAATTCCAAAAATCTTTGAATATACGGGTATCGGATATTTGGGCGGTAAATCAATTAATCAATTAATTAATGCCGAAGCTGATTCTACAAGAGTAGCATTATCAGATTACAACAGACCGACTATTACGATTACGTTGGACAAGGTTGACGGCTATAATGTAGCTCAGCTTTTGTATATGTTGGAAGTTCAAACTGCTATTGCAGGCGAACTTTATAATATTAATACATTTAATCAGCCGGGTGTTGAACAGGCAAAAAATTACACTTACGCTTTGATGGGCAGAGCAGGTTACGAAGAATCGGCTCAGGTACTTCAAGCTAAGATGGCTTCTGTTTAAGCCTGTAATTGATAATTTTTAAAAGCGGTGATTTTTGTCACCGCTTTTATTTTTTTGCTTTTTGTTATATTATAATTAATAACAAATTATGAAATATATAAAAACTTTGATTGCTACAATTTTATTAATGACGGGTATTTCCGTTTCGGCAGAACCTTTGCGGGCGGGAATTTCCATTGATGAAGTGCCAAAGGCTTTTTATGGCAGTTGGAGAGTTGTTGCAAAAATAGACAAACAGACGGGAAATATAAATTTTAAACCGCAGGCTATTGATTTTTGGAACTTATCAAGAGTCGGTGACGTCATAAAATTGGACAATCCTTTCACAGGTGCGTCAGCAACGGTAAAAGTTGATTACGTTGAAGGAGATATGATCAGGTTTACCAAAACCGGTCAATATGACGGTAACAAACAGTTGACCGATACGGTGGATTTGAGGCTTAACGGAGATACTTTTACGGGTGTAAATTATCTTAATCTTGAAACTTTTTCAGCAGTCGACGGTTCTACTATTGTCAGAAAAGATACGGCAACGTATATCTTGAAAGGCGAAAAAATTTCGGGTTCGAGCATTGTAGGGAAATGAGGAAAATGGAAAAATTAAATTTTGATACAGTTATTTTGGGCGGCGGACCCGCAGGGTTGTCTGCTGCAATTTATTCAAGCAGAGGAGCTGTTTCTACCGCGGTTGTGGATATAAACATGTTTGGCGGTCAGCCTTCAAATTATTTGGAACTTGAAAATTATCCGAGTTATTCAATGGTTGGCGGATATGATTTGATGGAAAAATTTGAAGAACATGCAGACAAGTTCGGGGTTAATAAATTCCCGATGCAGGAAATTCAAAAAATTGATTTGAAATCAAAACAAATTATTACGAATGAATATGAATTTCAAGCAAAAACAATTATTATCGCAACAGGCGCGCAACCTATGAAATTGGGTGTCAAGGGCGAAAAAGAATTTGTCGGACGCGGTGTCAGCTATTGTGCGGTTTGTGACGGGGCTTTTTATAAAGGTAAAATCGTTGCGGTTGTCGGCGGTGGTAATGCTGCGGTTGAAGAAGCAATGTATTTGACTAAATTTGCGGATAAGGTTTATGTAATCCACAGAAGAAACGAACTCAGAGCAGACAAAATCGTTCAAGAAAGAGCATTTAAATGTGAAAAACTTGAATTTGTATGGGATACCGTTGTTAAAGAAATTCAAGGCGAAAATCTTGTTAATAACGTGGTTTTGGAAAACGTTAAAACACAAGAGATTACCAATTTGCCCGTAAACGGTGTTTTTCCTTATATCGGAATGTCACCGAATGTTGAATTGATTTCGGGTCAGTTGGAACAGGATTCAAGAGGATTTATTATTACTGACGAAACAATGGCAACTTCAGTTGAGGGAGTTTTTGCTGTCGGTGATGTGAGAAAAACTCCTCTAAGACAGGTTATTACCGCTGCATCAGATGGAGCGGTCGGGGCTGTTTATGCGGTTAAGTATCTCGAAACGGTAAAAGAAACCGTCAAGGCTTAATAAAATTTAATACATGAAAAATTATTAGCAAAAATCTCCTTTCACGAATTTTATGAGATTAGAAAAGGAGATTTTTTATGTTAAGTATTACAAACCAAAGTCCCTCATTCGGGAATAAATATGCGTATCAGGATATTATGGCATTGATGTCGGGAACACATGTAACCGGTAGAGAAGAATCGGTTGATCATACGGCTGTCAAAATTTTGAAAAAAGCCCTTCGTAAAAACCCGAATAAACGCTATTTGGATAATATTAAAGCTCGCGAAATCTTGGAAAAAACTCACAAGGAATGGATTCCTTTGGCTAAGCGTTTTAGAGCAGCATTGAGCAAAATCAGCTTTAATCATTTTTCTATAACGCGTGAAGATGCGGCAATGGTAGCCGAGCAGGAAGCAAAAAAATTCGGAAACGAATTTGTTGAAATCGGTTAATGAAATTTTGAATAAAAAAAGTAGCATTTAATGCTACTTTTTTATTGAATAATTTATGGATAAAATGTTATGCCATACCTAAACATGTTACTAATCTTTAACTTTGGTCAAATTAGTTATTGACAAAAAATTTTTTTAATGTTTTTATAAAAAGTATGAGTTATTCATTTAAGAAAAATTCAATCTGTTGTTGTCATAAGTTTTGTTGTTAAGAACTTATTTTATTTTTGTGCAGCAGAAAGATATAATTGAAGTTCTTAAAATTTATTTTTAAGAACTTTTTTAGGAGAAAAATTACGAATGAAAATAAACAATATAAAAAATACCCCTAATTTTGGTGCCTCTATGGGAGGTTTGTCAAATGCTTTGTATACATTGAGTAATAATGACATGCTTAACGCTTCGTTTGTTGATGTTTTTGCCATGGATACCCCGAGAACGATTGTCGAAACAAAACACAGAGGCAAACAGGCGGGAATAGAGATGGGATTTAGAGAATATACGGGAACATTTATTGCGGAATTTTCCGCCGCGGTGTTTGCAATTTTTGCCTCTAAATTTATTTCAAAAAAATTAAATCCCGATGTTGCCGTAAATTCGGGTTCTTGGATTACAAACAAAGGTTTGGACGTTTTTGCGGATATTTATAAAAAATCCGATAAAACACCGAAAGGTTACGTACAAAATGTCCTAAATTCAATGTCGGGAATTGTCGGGTCGGAAACAAGAAATTTTGCCGATACGGATAAAACAAAAGCAAATGCGATTGTAGACAAATTAACTAATTTGATTACGGACAGAAATTCGGATAAAAAATCAGGCAAAAAAATTCTTTCAAATATTCAGGACGAAATTATAAATCTGTTTGGCGCGGATAATAATATTACAATCAAATCGGGAAAAAATGAGGTATCCTCAAATCTTTCTCATGCACTTAGAGATATTGTCGATTCAGGAAAAAATATTTTCTTCAATAATTCAAAAAGTGATTATACAAAGATTTTGGCAAAATTGAAATCCATGAATAATTGGAGAATAGGAATTGCAATTCCGCTTTCAATGGGGCTTGCGATTTCAAATCAATATTTGAACAGATATTTGACCAAAAGACGTACAGGCATTGACAATTTTGTCGGCGAAAACGGATATGAAAATAACGTTGCAAATAAAAACGAAAAGAAAAAGGAAAAAGGTTTGTTAATAAAAAAACTTTTGTCGGCGGGAATTTTTGTTTTGATGTTGACAAAAGTTATGGGTGTAAAAAGACCTGCCGATTTTATCAAAAAACTTGAATTTGACGGGCCTGCAACGAGCGGAAATGCTATTAAGACAATATACGGAACGCTTATTTTGGGAAGAATATTTGCATCAAAAGATTCTACCGAACTCAGAGAAACCAATGTCAGAGATTATCTGGGATTTTTAAACTGGCTTGTTTTGGGAGGTTTTGTTTCAAAAGGTGTTGCGCAAATACTTGACCCGAAACAGAAAAAACTGTTTAATATAACTAAAAAAGGAAAAGGTATAAAACATTGGCTTCAAGACATATCTTTGAAATCGCAAAAAGAAATTCTCGCGCAGGGCGGTAATGTAAAAGCTGATTTGAGAAAATTAAATATTGCACAAATATCGGGAATTGCGTACAGTGCAATAATGCTTGGAGTATTGCTTCCGAAGTTGAATATTTGGATGACTAAAAAGAAAGGAAATAATAAAAATTCCGAACAGAATAAAGGTTTAAATACGAATATTGCATTTAAATCAAGTTACGTTTCAATGAATGAATTTATAGGTGAATATGAAAAAGATACTATGCTACGGTGATTCGAATACATACGGATTTAACCCTCTTGACGGTTCAAGATATGACGTTAGATGGACAACAATTTTGCAAAAAAATCTTGGAGCCGAATACGAAGTTATTGAGGAAGGCGGCTGTGACCGAACGGGGTTTGTGAGCAATCTTAAAGGATTTGCGTTTTCCGCTCAGGAACATTTTCCGACAATTTTATATGAAAATGTCGATATTTTAATTCTTGCAATAGGTACAAACGACTTACAGTTTCAATATGATATAAATGATGAAACGGTGGAAAACGGCTTGAAACGTCTGATATCAATAGCTAAGACAAAAACGGATACCGTTATTCTCATTCCTCCCGTTGTTTTGGACAACAATATTTTGGACGGATATTTCAGATGTCAATTTGATGAAACAAGTGTTGCAAAATCCAAAAATGTCGGCAAGATTTATAAAAAACTTGCCTTGGAATTTGATTGTAAAATATTTGATATCAATGAATTTGCCAAACCGTCCGATATTGATGGTTTGCACTATGACATAACTTCCCATAACATAATTGCAAATAAATTGTGCGAATATATTTTGAAAATTTCATAAAAAAAAAGTTGCCAAATTATGGCAACATTAAATAAACACGAGGATATTAAGAGAGAGAGTATAAAATAAGTCTTTTTCTTTAATCTTCCCGTTCTTATACGAACCTTAGATTATATGTTAATATCCGAATTTTTCCCGTTGTAAAATTTAGATTTCCCTTACATTTATATAAAGTATTTTGCGTTTAGAAAATTTACTTTTTTATTTTATATGTTAAGTTTTTGTTACATATAAAATAATATTTATGATAAAATAATTATATGATTGAAAGATATTCGCGTGAAGAAATGAAGAAAATTTGGGATTTAAACTCAAAATTCCAATACTATCTTAATGTTGAAATTGCAGTGGCAAAGGCCTATGCGCAAATCGGTACTTTTCCCGAAAAAGATATCGAAGAACTCGAAAAGAAAGCAAAATTTGATATAAAACGAATAGACGAAATTGAAGCCGAAGTAAGACATGACGTAATCGCTTTTTTAACCTGTGTTAACGAAAGTTTGGGTGACTTGGCAAAATACATGCATGTCGGTATGACAAGTTCTGACGTCATAGATACGGCTTTTGCTCTGCAAATTCAAGACAGCGGAAAAATTATAATAAAAGACTTGGACGAAGCCATAAACGCTTTGAAAAATCTTGCAAAAAAACATAAAAATACGGTTTGTATCGGCCGTTCTCACGGTGTTCATGCGGAAATTATGACATTCGGGATAAAACTCTGCAATCACATTGATATTTTGGAACGACAAAGAGCTAATTTTATTCACGCACTCGAACAAATCAGAGTAGGGCAGATTTCAGGGCCTGTCGGAACTTACAGTAACATTCCCCCCGAAATCGAAAAAATTACCTGCAAAAATTTGGGGCTTAAACCCGCAAAAATTTCTACACAGATTATTGCAAGAGATTATCACGCATATTTTATGCAGTCATTAGCTTTGATTGCAAGTGTAATCGAGCAGTTTGCAACAGAAATAAGACATTTACAAAGAACGGAAGTTTTGGAAGTTGAAGAAGGTTTCGGCAAAAATCAAAAAGGATCGTCAGCAATGCCTCACAAAAAGAACCCTGTATTGTCGGAAAATTTGTGCGGGCTTGCAAGAGTTGTCAGAGCAAATTCAATCGCTGCTATGGAAAATATTCCGCTTTGGCATGAGAGAGATATTTCTCACAGTTCGGCAGAACGAATAATTTTCCCCGACAGTTTGATTCTGGTTGATTTTATGCTGAATCGCTATACGGAGATTATAAAAAATCTTGTTGTACACGAAGGTAATATGCTTAAAAATGCCGACAAGTTCGGTGGGATCGTTTTTTCACAAAAAGTTTTGCTGAAATTGGTCGAAAAGGGTTTGACACGTGAAGATGCGTACAGGCTTGTTCAACGTAATGCGCTTGATGCGTTTGAGCATGACGGAGATTTCAGAGTAAATTTTATTAATGATGAAGATGTTACAAAATATCTTTCCGCATTTGAAATTGACGAAATTTTTAATAAAGAAGATTTTTTGAAAAATGTCAATGAGATTTGTTCAAGGTTTTTAGATTGATTTTATTTCGAGTTTGTTATCTTGAAACTCAATATTGACAACATCTCCTTCTTTAATTGTTTTGTCAATAATTTTCATGGAAACGGGTATTTCGACAAGTTGTCTTATGACACGCTTTAACGGTCTTGCGCCGTATTGCGGTTCATAACCTTCACGGGAGAGAAAATCTTTTGCTTCGGGCGAGATTGCAAAGCCGATACCCTGCTCTGCAAGTCTGTTTCTCAAAGAGTTAATCTGAATTTCGACAATAGGTTTAAGTTCTTCTAAAGTTAAACCTTTGAACATAATTATTTCATCAATACGGTTCAAAAATTCCGGTTTAAATTTTGTACGAAGGCAGTTTGTTACTTCTGTTTTTTTATTTTCATCCGAGATTTTTTTATCAAGCATAATTTCGCTTGCAATGTTGCTTGTCATAATAATAACGGTATTTTTGAAATCAACAAGTCTGCCCTGACCGTCCGTCAGCCTTCCCTCATCAAACATTTGGAGCATAATATTAAATACGTCGGGGTGGGCTTTTTCTATTTCATCAAAAAGTATAACGGAATATGGTTTGCGTCTTACGGCTTCGGTTAATTGACCGCCTTCTTCAAAACCGATATAACCCGCAGTTGTACCGACAAGTCTTGAAACTGATGCCTTTTCCATAAATTCGGACATATCAATTCTTATCATTGCATCATCATCATTAAAAAGAACATTTGCAAGTGCTTTTGCAAGTTCGGTTTTGCCGACACCTGTCGGGCCTAAAAACAGGAAAGTTCCTATCGGACGTTTTATGTCCCGCAAGCCCGAACGTGAAAGTCTAATCGCATTTGAAATTTTTTCAACGGCTTCGTTTTGTCCGATTACTCTTTGGTGAAGTACCTGTTCCAGGTTTATAAGTTTTTCGGATTCGTTTTCCATAAGTTTGTTTACGGGGATTCCTGTCCATTTTGCAATAATCAATGAGATATCATCTTTGTTTATTTCTTTTTTGTCGGAAGTTTTCATGTCGATTTCGATGCGCAATGCTGATGCTGCCTCGTCAATCAAATCTATTGCTTTGTCGGGGAGGTACCTGTCCGCTATGTATCTGTCTGAAAGTTTTACGGCTGAAATAATTGCCTCGTCGGTAATTTTTATTCCGTGGTATTTTTCGTATTTTTCTTTAAGCCCGCGCAGGATTTCCGTTGCGGTTTTAATTGTCGGTTCGTCTGCCCTGACGGGTTGAAATCGTCTTGCCATTGCTTTGTCTTTTTCAATATATTTTCTGTATTCGTCAAGGGTTGTTGCGCCTATTATTCTTAAATTTCCTCTTGCAAGAATGGGTTTTAAAAGGTTTCCCGCATCCGTTGAGCCTTCTGTCGCGCCTGCTCCCATAATGGTGTGAATTTCATCAATAAAAAGCATGTAATCTTCGGCATTTTTTTCGATTTCTTTAATTACCGATTTCAATCGTTCTTCAAATTCCCCTCTGTACGAAGCACCTGCCAAAAGTCCGCCCAAATCAAGCGACAAAATTTTGTCGTTTTTAAAACTTTCGGGAACGTCACCTTTAACGACTCTTTGCGCTAATCCTTCTATGATGGCGGTTTTACCCACACCGGGTTCACCGATTATGACGGGATTATTTTTAGAACGTCTGTTCAAAATTTGTATTGTTCTGTTGATTTCTTTGTCGCGACCGATTACGGGGTCGAGTTTGTCGTGTTTTGCAAGTTCGGTCAAATCAACCGTATATTTTTCCAAAACAGAGCTTTGTGAAACTTCGGCATTTCCGTTTTCATCAACGTTCACTATATTATTTACTTCATTTGTCATTTTTTCATAAAGTTCAATTCGGTTAATATTGCACTGTTCCCAAAGATAATTCAAGACTTTATTATCGTTTCTGAACAATGCCAAAAACAGATGTTCAATGCTTACTTGTTCGTCTTTGCGCTTTTCGGCTTCTTCTTGTGCGGTTTTCAAAAGAATAATAGTTTCGGTTGAAAATCTGACGTCAGAGAATTTTCCTCTTGCATAATACGAGCGTTTGGAAACATAGTTGTTGAGTCTGTCGACAATTTCGGGGTTGTCAATACCGACACGCTGTAAAAGAATTTTTGGCAAATCATTTTGATCAAGCATAAGAGCAAGCATGATATGTTCGGGTGACAAATCGGGGTAATTTCTTGCTACTACTATTGATTTTGCGGATTTTATAATCGCCTGAACATGTTCGGTAAAAATCATTTCAACACCTCTTTTTTTAAGTATAAGTTGTTGAAATCAGCTTGTAATCATACATTGTAAGGAAATTTTATAAATTTTGAAGAAATAAAATTCACTAAAATTGATATAAAAATTTTATGTACTGCACTTGAAAAATAAAAAAAATAGTTTATAATATGAGTAGGGAGGGTTGCCTCTTACCGACAACCCGTTGCAGTCCCTACAATAAAGACGAAATGATTAGTAAAATGTGTCCCATGACCACAAGGACACATTTTATTTTTTGTCTAACAATTTCTGTCATCATTGTTTCATCACCTCCTTCGTTACACCTTTGTGCAGAAAAGTTTGTCGTGCATAGAAGGTTGGTGGAGACCGTCCTACTCTTTAAATTTTCAAAGTACACAAAAAGAGCCTTTCGGCTCTTTTTATTGTCTTGCGATTGATTGTCTGCCTGTCATTTTACTCAGGACTTCAACAGCTTTTTGAAGTTGTGTATCATTTTTATTTTTAACATCTTCTTCCGTCAGTTTTACTTCGATATCGGGAGTTATACCTTTTTTGTTGATATCCGTACCGTTCGGGGTTAAGTATTTTTGAATTGTAATGTTTACGCCAGATTCGTAAGGCAGTTTGTTAATCTCTTGTACAAGCCCTTTACCGAAAGATTGTTCTCCGATAATTACGGCTCTGTGGTTGTCTTTCATTGCACCCGAAAAGATTTCCGATGCCGATGCCGAACCTTTGTTAATCAGAACTACTACGGGTTTGTTTGTGTAAACACCTGCCGATGCTCTTGTTGTTTCTTTGTAACCGTCCCTGTCAACAGTGCTTACTATAGTTCCGCCGTTTAAAAACATATCGGAAATATAAATCGCGTTTGTCAAAAGCCCGCCCGGGTTTGAACGAAGGTCTATGATAAACCCTTTTTTGTTTCTGTTATTGTTTAAGATTGCACCAAATTCGTTTGCCGCATTGCGACTGATAAACGAACTCAGTCTTATGTAACAAAAATCGTTCGGAAGGTTTGTTCCTTCGGGCAATTTCTGTGAAATTGATTTGATTTCGATTGTTGCACGTGTAATTGTATATGATTTTGGTGCATTATCTTTGCGCTTAATTAATAATGTAACCTGAGTGCCTTCTTTACCTCTGATTTTGTCGGCAGCTTTGTCAACCGTAATACCTTTTGTACTTACACCGTCAATTTCAAGAATTTCGTCGTCTGCCAAAAGTCCTGCTTTTTCTGCGGGGGTATCTTCAATAGGTGCAATAACCATTAATTTTCCGTCTTTAACACCGATTTGAATACCTATACCTTTCAGTGAACCTTTTATTGAACTTGTTTCGTCCGCAAATTCTTTCGGGTCAAGAAATTTTGTATACGGGTCGTTCAAACTTGCGACCATAGTGTTAATTGCAACGTAAGCATCTTCGTTTGTACGAATTTGGTTATCGTATTTGTGACGCCATTTTGACCAGTTTTGGTCATTGTTTGTCTGATCGACAAACTTGTTGTTAATCAATCTCCATACGTTGTCATACAAATCAACGGGGCCGTAGGCAAAAACGTTATCCCTAATAACCCAGCCCGACAGGAACAAAAATGCTCCAAAAAATATTAAACTTTTTTTCATGATGTTTCTCACTTTTTCCTCCAAAAACTCTTAACCTGAACATTAAGATGTAATTTTTATTAAAAAGTTCCCGCAAGAGTTTTTATTCATAATAACATAATATAATAAAAAAATGAAATTGCACCACTATATATAAAATATATTTTATACTAAAATAGCATTGAAATTTTTAAGAGTTTATATTATAATCGGTTTGTGAAGAAATTCACATTGTATATAAAAATATAAGGAGAATGTAGAAATGACAGTAAAAGTTAACGATTCTTGTATCGGTTGCGGCGCATGTGAATCAATCTGTGACGCAGTATTTTCAGTAGACGGAACAGCTCAGGTTGAAGAATCCGCAGTTGCAGATAACATGGACTGTGTTAAAGAAGCAGCAGATGCTTGCCCCGTAGGCGCAATCGAAGTTGAATAAGACTTTATAAAGCATAAAAAATGACCCTCATTGAGGGTCATTTTTTTAATTTCTGTATTCGCAGATAAATACGAATTTTGAGTAATTGTTGTTATTGTTTATCGGCACTATTGTGCCGTTTTCGTCAACATTTCCTTCTATCTTGCATATATATCTGTTGGAAACTCCTTCTGATTGATTGCGTTCAAGATTTTCTATTCTTGCGTTTAATCTGTTTTCAAGTTCTTGAAGTTCCGAAATATTTTGATTAGGAGTAACCGCTTTTTTTTCTTTTGCGGGTTCTCTGTTACTGTCAATCATAGTAGGTGCGCTCAGTATCATAACTATACCAAGCATAATTACAATCGCTATTGCAAAACCCGTTCCCGACATTGCAGATTTTCCGTTCATATTTTCTCCTTACAAAGAGATAATAACACAATTTGAAAAAATTTAAAATTCACGTTTTTTTGTTATTTTAATTTTATAACCGAGCAAATCTTCGGCTTATTAAAATTTATTACTTTTTCTTACAAAAGATGTTTTTTAAATGTGTTTTTGGTATTATATTTTTGGATATGTTAATTCAGAGAGAAAATTTAAGAGCTTTAATCAGCAAAATTCACTCGGAAGGTAAAACCGTCGTCGCTACTAACGGCTGCTTTGATATTCTGCACGTCGGACATGTCAGGTATCTCGAAAAAACAAAAACCTTTGCGGATTATTTAATTGTTCTCTTAAACTCAGACAAGTCCGTCCGCTCCATAAAAGGTCCTTCCCGCCCGATTAACAACGAAAATGACCGTGCGGAAATTTTGAGTGCTTTGCGTTGTGTTGATTATGTTGTTCTCTTTGACGAGGATAGTCCGCGCAACCTCTTAGACGAAATGAAACCTGATGTCTATACAAAAGGTGCGGATTACACTATGGAAACACTGCCAGAAGCCGACATTATGCGCAAAAACGGTACAAAAGTCGAGTTTATCGAATTTGTGCAGGGGAAATCGACGACTAAAATGATTGATAAAATAAAAAAATAAGGAGTATAATATGCCAACATTCACATTAGAAGAAATTACACATATCACAGGTGGTATGCTTACAAAAGTTGAAGATGTCAAAATTTCGCAAATTGCACCTCCGCTTTTGTCTGACGAAAATACTTTGGCTTTGGCACTTGGCGAAGAAGAAATTGCAAACCTTGCAAAATCCAAAGCAAAAGCGGCTCTTGTTCCTTTGGGAGTACAAATTCCGAACTTTACGACTATCGAAGTTGAAAGACCTCGGCTTGCTATGATGAAACTTTTGAACATGTTTTATGTAGCTCCTGAAGTTAATCAGGGTGTTCACCCTTCGGCAACCGTTCATGAAACCGCTAAATTAGGTCAAAATGTTCAAATCGGACCGAATGTCGTAATCTCAAAAGATGTTGTAATTGGTGACAATACAAAAATTTTGGCTAATGTTTATGTGGGCAGCGGTGCAAAAATCGGTAACAACTGTCTTTTCCACGCAGGTGTAAATATCGGTGACAGAGTTCAAGTCGGTAATGACGTAATTCTTCATCATGGTGTTTCTCTTGGTGCAGACGGTTTCAGTTTTGTTACCGAAAATCCCGACAACATTGAACAGGCAAGAAAAGACGGCGAAATTAAAGAAACAAATTCAAAACACGTTATATTTAAAATTCCTTCAATCGGCTCGGTTGTAATAGGAAACAACGTTGAAATCGGGGCAAATGCTACAATCGACCGCGGTACTATCGAAAATACAACGGTTGGTGATAATACAAAAATTGACGACCTTGTTATGATCGGTCACAACTGTAAAATCGGTGAAGGTTGTTTGATTGTTTCACAAGTCGGTATTGCAGGCAGCTGCGTAATCGGTGACAGAGTTGTTATTGCAGGTCAGGCCGGACTTGCCGATCATATTGAAATCGGTTCTGACACAATTATTACCGCAAAAGCGGGAGTTACAAAATCCTTCCCGGAAAAATCAATCGTGGTAGGTATTCCCGCTATGCCGAGAAAAGATTTTATCAAGCAGCTTAAAACAATGAAAGATGCTCAGGAAATCTTTGCAAAATTCCGTAAATACGAACCGTTGTTGAAAGAATTTGAAGAAAGTATAGAAAAATAAAATGACTACAATCAAAAAACAAATCTCAATATCAGGCAGCGGCTTAATGAAAAATAAACCTTGCAATGTAACTTTTTCCCCGTCAAATGAAGGGAAAATAAGATACTTTGTCAAAAATAGCGAACCGTTTGATGCTTGTGTCGAAAACGTTTTGTCAACGGATCATTGTGTTGTGCTTGGAAACAAATCCTCAAGAGCAATGCTGACGGAACATTTGACCGCTGCACTTGCGTTTTGCGGAATTGACAGTATTGATATTTGTATGGACGAGATGGAAGTTCCTGCGTTGGACGGAAGTTCAAAAAAATGGGTAGAACTGTTTAAACAGGCAGGAATTGACAAGCCGTTCTTTGATAAAAAACAATATTGGACTGTATCAGAACCCGTTTTTTATCTCAACGGAAAAACGAGCCTTGTGATTTTGCCGTCCGATGAACTTTATATTTCTTATGCGGTTAATTACGACCATAAAGATTTGACAAGACGCTGGGTTGCATATAATCCAAAAAATCAGGAAGAAATTATCGAGGCAAGAACTTTCGGGTTTTATAAAGACTTGAGAAAATTCCAAATGCTCGGATTTGCGCAGGGTGTAAACCTTGAAAATACGCTTGGTTTGGACGGTGAAGGTTACACGTCCGATTTGAAATCCGAAAATGAACCGATAAAACACAAAATTTTGGATTTAATCGGTGATTTGTATTTGACGGGTGTAAATCCGCTTGATTTAAAATGCCAAATTTTGGTAAAAGAGGCAGGACATGCCGTTCACATAAAAACGGCCAAAATGCTGAAAGAAAAAATAATACAATGTGAGTAAAGTGAATAATGTGAGTAAAGTGAGTAAAGTATTTAAGGTTAATATCTTACTTCTCAAAACTCATTTGAATAAAAAGGAGAAAATAAAATGACAGAAGAAACAGAAATTTTGAGCTTTGATGTTATGGATATTATGAAAATGATTCCGCACCGTTATCCGTTTCTGCTTGTGGACAGAATTACCGAATGTGTTCCGGGCAAATACGCTAAAGGTTACAAAAATATGACAATGAACGAAGGATTTTTCCAAGGACATTTTCCTAACAATCCTATTATGCCGGGAGTTTTGCAGTTGGAAGCAATGGCACAATGCTCCGCACCTGTATTAATGACAATGCCTGAATTTGCAGGTAAATTGGCACTTTATGCGGGAGTTGACGGTGTAAGATTTAAAAATATCGTAAGACCCGGTGACAGATTTGATATGGAAATCGAACTTGTCAAAGTAAAAGGTCCTGTATGCAAGGCTCATGGTATTGGCAGAGTAGACGGCAAAGTTTGTGTTGAAGCCGATATGACTTTTGCATTGAAATAAAAATATGGACAGGAAAAATTTTCCTGTCCGTGTTATACTAAATTTATAGCGGTATCGTCTAGTGGTTAGGACGGGAGATTCTCATTCTCCAAACAGGGGTTCAATTCCCCTTACCGCCGAATAAATGAGAGAATGCACTTGTTGCATTCTCTCATTTATTTTACAAGTAATGTGGAATGAAAGAATCCCAACAAGCCGTCAGGCTTGTTAGGGGTTCAGCGCGAGTGAGCGGAGTGTAAAGCCTTGATTGCGCAATAATTGAAAATTATGAAGCAATCAAGCGAACACGTTTAACGCGAACGAGCAAGACAACCTCTCACAAAACGATACTTAATCGTTTTGTTCGGCAGAGTCCTTACCACCGCCAAAATTAGCCGGTAGGTTGGGCATATTTGCCCAACCTACTTTCTATGTATTCCGGAATTTTTACTGCGTTCATCAATTATAATGTGATCACCCTTGTCACTCTTTATATCTCCTAAAATAGGTGGCAGTGCTCCTTTGCCAGTATCAAGTGCAGACTCATGTTCGACACCAAATTGACTTACTCTACGACTTTTTGAATTAGTTATAGTTACTTCATCATAACCACCACCGTCTGTTACGTCAATTCCTATAACTTCACTGTTAGAAACATTAATCTCATCACGATATTTTTGAGAACCTTTTATTTCTAACCCCATTACTCCATATATATTTGTTGATATATTTTCAGTTGTTTTATTTAATGTTGATGAAATACTGCCACCATTTCCTGCTCTAAAAGCTACTTGCGTGCTATTCTTAAAAACAACTACAAATCTTTTCTCACTTTTACCATAACTGTTCTTTACAACAGTTTCTCGATAGCTTTTGACATCAGCCTTGTTTAAACGAACTCCGCCAAGTATTAAAAATTCATCTGCCATAAGAATCTCCTTTCGTGTTTATGTACATTTATATAAAAACAAATTAACATAAAAAATTGCTTGTTTGTTACATTTGTTTACATATTACTAAAATACAATATTTATAAGCATTTTATAAATAATTTTTTAATATATAATATGACATAATTTTGAATATATATAAATAACTGTCATAGATAAATAAAATCTATGGGAGTAATTTGGATATATGAAAAGTATTAAGGAAAAATGTGAGCAAACGACAAGGCATATTGCTGATAAAATTCTATTCTTGAGACGCGCCAACAAGTTAACTCAAGAAAATTTTGCAGAAAAATCAGGGCTTGATTTAAGAACAGTCGCAAGAGCCGAAAGCGGAAAACACAGACCGTCAGCCCAGACCATGGAACTTATAGCATCAGCATTTAATATTCCGATAAGTTATTTTTTTGACGATACTAAATATAAAATTGATATAAGCAGAACTGCGCTGATTTATGAAATAAATAATAAACTGAATGTACTCTCTAAAAATAATCTTCGTAAAGTAAAAGAATTTATAAATATTATATAATCACTCCAAGCCGTTGATTAGTTTTAAAATCGCATCAATTTGCGGGTTTACATAAAAAACCACAAAATGATTTTAGCATATCGTGCAAAAAACATTGCCGCAAAGCTGAATATCAGGTCGTAAACAATTTTTATTCCGCTTTGTGCATAAATCCAACCCTGCATAAATGCCCAGCCTTCATGTTTCAAGCCTGCCAAAAACAGCATATACAAAGTGCCGATTAAGTGTATTGTCAGAACACCCACGATTACCGCGTGCAAAATGTTTCGGTTTGAAAATCCGCTTTTTAATATCGAACCTGCAAAAAATACCGCGGGAATATAAGCTAATATATAGCCAAAACCGTATTCCAACACGTATTTTGGACCTCCGCCCAATGCGAAAACCGGGATTACAAACAATCCCAAAAGTATATACAAAAGAATCGAAGCAATCCCGTATTTTCTGCCCAAAAATGCTCCGACAAACATTATAACAGGTATTTGAGGAATCAGTTTGTACGTATAAATGTAATCCGATAATCCCAAAATTTCACCCGAATTTTTCGGCAAAACAAAATGAGTTATATCAACTTGCACAAATGTTGCAAGTATGATTAAAAACGTACAACATAACATTAAAACCAAACTGCCGATTGACAGTCTTATCCCCTCAATTTGTTTTTTTACAAGTTTGACTTCCGTTGTCATACCTTATTTTCCCGTCCAAAAGATTTATATTGTTCTCATATATTGATTTAAATTTATCGTAAAAAATGTTTTCTGTCCACATTATTAAGGCATCTTCATTATTATCCTGATAGTAACCTTTTCTTGTGCCGAGTGATTTAAATCCGTATTTTTCGTAAAGCGATATCGCGGGTGTGTTGCTTGTTCTCACTTCAAGCGTAATAAATTTAACCATATTTTTGTAACATTCGTCAATTATCGTTTTTAACAAAAGTTCGCCGATATGTTTTCGTTTATATTCGGGTGAAACCGCTATGTTTGTTACATGTGCTTCTTCAAGAATTTGCCAGCATCCGCAATATGCTATAAGTTCACCGTTTTTATTAAATACGCTGAAATATCTCGCAAGTTCGTTTGATAATTCGCTTAAAAATGAATCTTTTGACCAATGATGATTTCCGTAGGCTTTCGCCTCGATTTCGATAACTTTATCGACATCAATTTTTTCCATAGGTTTCAATTTGACGGTCAAAATTTCTTCCATATATTAATTTTAGCATGCAAAAGATTTTACCCGCAATTTATTAACTTTTATTTACCTCTTGATTTAAGCGTTGCAATATGGTAATATCTTAATGGATTTAAAAGGAGCTTTATGAAAAACATAATAGTTTATACGGACAAGAACGAATCAAAATTGGCTGATGTATTGGCAGGAATTGAAGATGCCAACGTGAGGATAGAGAATGCCGAAAATCTTAAAGATTATGAGGTTTTGAACCCCGGATTGGTGGTTGTTGAGAGTGTTCCGAATATTAAAGATGTTTTGATGACTACAAAATTTAAAGCTCCGACACTTTTTATCGGTGATGTTTTTAAAGGAGCGACAGTCAGAGCAGTACTTTTTGATTTTATAAAAACTCCTGTCGATAATATGGAATTGGTAATCAGAGCTAATGCTTTGTTGAAGTATAAAGAATTGAGAGATAAGTTAAAACTTGTTTCTACGACAGATGAGTTAACAGGATTACATAACAGAAAATATATGCAGGAGCGCTTGGAACAGGAAATTTCCCGTGCAAGACGCTATGGCAACAAACTTTCTTGTCTGTTGTTCGATTTGGACTTTTTCAAGGTTGTTAACGATATTTACGGTTATGAATGGGGTGATGTCCTTTTGAAATCCATTGCCGAAAAATTAAAACAGTTGATTAGAAAAGAAGATATTTTAACCCGTTACGGTGATGAAGAATTTCTTTTGATATTGCCGAATACTTCGGAAGAAAACGCATTTTTGTTTGCGGAGAGATTCAGACGTGATATTGAAAAGATGGAATTTATTCCCGCAGGCGAAGAAGAAAGACACCCGATTACGATTTCGGGCGGAATCTCTACTTATCCCTGTATTGAAGATACAGATGAAGATGCAAATACGATTATTCGTTATGCCGAACACGCTTTGTATAACGCTAAAAAACGCGGTAAAAACAAAATTGTTCAGTTTTCAAAATTAAATTTGGGTGAGTAATATTTGCTGAATTAATTTTAACAAGAATTTGTTTTTTAATTTGTAAAACTAACTCTGTATTGAAAGAAAAGGGGTTAAGCCTTTTCTTTTCCTATCATGTTTATCACAATACCTAAAAGTGAGAGGATTAAAGAGCCGAACAGTGCGCTCCAAAAACCGTTTACCGCAAACCCGGGCGCAAGATATCCCGCAAGCATTAACAAAAGAGCGTTAATTACAAACGTAAAAATCCCGAGTGTTAAAAAGTTTATCGGTAGTGTAATAAACATTATCAGGGGTTTGACAAAAATGTTTATCAGAGCGATTATCACAACAACAAGCATTGCGCTTAAAAAGTTTGTAACGCTTATCCCCGGAACAATCCAAGCAGTAAGCATTATTGCAAGTGCAAACAATATCCATCTTAATATCAAATTCATAACATTTCTCCTTTGTTTTATTTTAAATTTTTACCCAAAAATTTTCATTACCCGTAAGTATATAAAATTTTGTTGTATAATAATTACGTGAAAGGAGATTTTTATGAAAGAAAATATCTTAATAGCCCTTGTAATATTGATTTTTGCGGGCTTGTTTATTCAAATCGGTAAGGCAAACAATGCCGACAGATACGAAGTTGTAACAGGAAGCAATATGTTGACAATTCTTGTTGACAAAAAAACGGGTGAAACTTGGAGAAACTGTATTTGCGGAGAAAAATCAAATGTCCCCGGTTGTTGGGAAAAAATGATTACGATTAATTCCGAATCTTTTAATAAACCGATTGGTGAAGCTAAAACCGCAAAAAAAATGGCTAAACTTCAAAAAAAATTAAGTAAATAAATTAACCCCCAAAAGGGGGTTAATTAACTTTCAATCAAAAGGCTTGCACCGATTACGCCTGCCGTATTGCCTAATTGTGCGGGAACAACTTTTACCGTTTCGCCCGCAATTTTCATGGCGCGTTTTTTTAGGTTTTCTACGAGCGGATTAAGCAAAAGGTCGCCCGCATCCGCAACTCCGCCGCCTACAATAATTTTTTCGGGGTTGAGAAGATTAACTACCCCCGCCATACCTATTCCTATGTATTCACCTATTCTTGCAAAAATTCTTTGCGCAACGGGATCACCCGCTTTTGCAGCTTCACAAACAATATAAGGTGTAATGGGATCTCTGTTTGCCATTTCGCGGAACTTCGCAGATTTTCCGCCCTTAATATATTCTTCTGCCATTGCAACTATTGCAGGACCTGATGCAAAAGCCTCAAAACAACCCGTATCACCGCAGCCGCAAATCGGGCCGTCATGCATTTGTAATTTTATATGACCGATTTCGCCGGCAGCATTAGAAGCTCCGCGAACTAACTTTCCGTTAACAATAAGCCCTGACCCTATACCTGTGCCGACGGTAATACAAATAAGATTTTCGCAGCCCTTGCCCGCACCGTAATTAAGTTCACCCAAAGTAGCGCATCTGACATCATTATCAACACGTGTCGGGATATGAAATTCGTTTTCAAAAATTTGTGCAATAGGAATTTCTACCCACCCGGGAATATTGGGTGCATTCCTTACTATTCCGTTTTTAAAATCAATTTGCCCCGGAAAACCAAATCCGATACCTTCAATATCTTTACTGTTTAACTTTGTTTCTTTTAAAAGGTCGTAAATCGCCTGTTTAATGTTGCTTACGGTGTATTCATAACCCATTTCCGCACGTGTTGGCACGGAATTTGAATACAAAATCTTACCGTTTTCGTCTACAAGTGCAATTTTGACGTTAGTTCCGCCAACATCAATCCCAATTCTGTTCATATAATTTCTCCAATCTCTGTTTAGATTATATAATAAACAAAAATTCTTGAGAAATTTTTATTTGAGTAAAATTTAAAGATTTTTTTGTAAAACTTCGCTAAGGCATTTTGATAACTGATCGGGACAGCTTGTCGGTTTGTCACCGCATTTTATACCTTCAAATTTTGAAATGACATCTTCGATTTTCATACCCTTTACAAGTTGTTTTATACCGTAAAGATTTCCGGGGCATCCTCCCAAAAAATCTACATCAACGATTTTATCTCCGTCAATTTTTACCTGCATAAGTCGACAGCAAGTGCCTTGTGTTTGATACTGTATTGTCTGTTCCATATTTACCTCACAATACAATTATATTACAAAAAAAACGGCTCCTTTTGGGAGCCGAGTGTTCATCATTCATCTATTGATACTGCTGAGATGTTTTGAATAACCTCTGCAATAGGTTCATCTTTTGTCAGCATACTCAAGTATAAGAGTTTATTTGCAGTTGCTTTGTCGAGGTTTACGAATTGACCTCCGGCTTTGACGTCACTTGCTGAAACAATCTTGACGTCAGCGTTTACTTCCAAATCACCGTATTGAATGTGTACGGGAACTACGTCACCGACTTTCAATGTTTTTTGGTGGGTTAAGGATACACCGCCTCTTGAGATGTCCGCAAGTCCGAGAACATTGCTGTTTGATTCGAATGAAATCGGGTTTTGGTTGCCTGATGTGCTGAATCTCATATATTGACGTTTGTCTATTGAGTCAACCCAGTCAGTTACGACACGTTGTTTGTAGAAGTCACCGAAAGTTATGTCAGGATCATCATCAAGATCGGTATCTAAGTCGGTATCGTTGTCTGTATCAGTGTCGATATCCGTGTCTGTGTCGGCATCGGTATCCGTATCGGTATCACTGTCGGCATCCAAATCTGTATCATTGTCGATATCAGTATCTGTGTCTGTATCAACGTCCGTATCAACATCGGTATCAGTATCGTTGTCTGTATCCATATCTGTGTCGGTATCAGCATCAGTATCATTATCACTGTCCGTGTCGATATCGGTATCAGTATCCGCGTCCGTATCGGTATCTGTGTCACTGTCGTTATCCATATCCGTATCGTTGTCGATATCCGTATCGGTATCGGTATCAGTGTCTGTATCAATATCCGTATCCGTATCAGTATCAATATCTATGTCAGTATCGGTATCTGTATCCGTATCGCTATCCGAGTCGGTATCAATATCGGTATCACTGTCAAGGTCAGTATCGGTATCTGTATCCGTATCGTTGTCCATATCTGTATCAGTGTCGATATCTGTGTCAGTATCGTTATCAATATCTGTATCGGTATCGGTATCGGTATCCATATCGGTATCTACAACGTTTTCTTCATCTTCGGGTACTACCAAGTTGTCATCATCTTCGGTTGTACCGTTTTTATCGGTGTTATGACCCGAATTGTCAACGCCGTCATAGCCTTCGTCATCACCCTGAGAGCTTCCGCCGTAATAGTAGTTACGTTCGTCTGCATTGTGACCTTCAGGAATATCATCTTCCGGTCTTACTGCTTTTGCTCTGATAGAAATCGGAGTGTTAGGATCTGTTTCGTTTGTTAATTCGTTTGTTGTAGAATCTTTTGTATAGTATGACGGGTTAAATTTAGGCTCGTTGCTTACTTTGCCTCTGTGTTTACCCATATTGAAGTAGTAACCGCCTGCGTAAGCGTTATCTGCAACAAGTGTCAAATCCTGTTCGTGAGCGGGTCTGCCTTCGCCTTTGCCTCTCAAAGTACCGTTTTTAACTACGATTGTTGAGTCTGCTGCGTGTTCGTAGCCGTTTGCTTCGCTTTCGCTCCAGTATGTACCCAAGTCCAAAGCTGTTAATTTAGCTTTTTCGGGAGCTTGAGATTTTCCGCCGTAGTAGTCTGTTGAACCGTTAGCCGAAGCGTATGTATCGGGAGCTTCACCCAAATGTTCAACATAAAGGTTTTTGCCTCTTGTTAAGATATCAATGTTATTTTTAGCAGTTGTTTCTTTGATGTATGTATCGCCCGAGAATTGAGCTTTAATGTCGCCTTCTCTGGAGATTATTGCGCAAACATTTGTGTCAACTTTGTTTCCGTTGTCGGCGTCCATACCGTTTACGTTGATGTTGCCGTTAGCCAACATATCAACACCTTGTGAAAGCGTTGTGTTCGGTGAAGGTACGTGTTTGTGAGCATCGTGACCTTGAGTTGCATCATCACCGTAGAATACGCTTTGAGAACCGTTTTGTCTGAAGGTTAATGCTTTGGAGTTTTCGCCGATAGCACCGCTTGCAATCATTGAAATTCCCGTACCTTCAACATTCGGTTTTGTAGTATCGGTTGATTTGTTTACTATATTGTATGCACCCGAACCCGTGGTTTTGGTTACGCCGTAAACCGTTGAAGTATTTTCGCCGTCAGCCAAAAGGATTACACGTCCGTCAGCTTTAATCTGATCAACGTGCATATCTTTGCCCAAACTTGCCATATTGGCGAGTGAACCTGAGCCTGAGCTGATTGCTTTAATATTACCGTCTATTGAAGTATTGATTGATTTTGTCAAATCTCTTGCATCTCTGCCGATGCCTGTGCAAACACCGCCGTCGCAACCTTGAACTTCTTTACCGATTGCGCCGTTTGTTACATTAATGTTCAAATCAGCACCGTTGGAAGTTGCGATTAAGTTATGAGCAACTCCGTTGTTGTAGAGATTTCCGTCATTTACGGTAATATTTACATCAGCATTTGATTCAATATTGTTTTTAATATTTGAACCGATTGTCATGTTGGAATTTTCGTTGGTAAAGTTAACGGTATTTTTTCTTGTTGTATGGTTGATATTAACTTTACCTTGAATATCCATACCGCCGTTACCGTTGTTGTAAACGGTTAAACCGTTTGTACCGGTTGCGTTTGAATTGATTGTACCTGTTGTATCAACCAATAATTGACCCGAGGTATTTCTGAATGTTGCATTGCCGATATTATTTGTAACCGTACCTGCAATATTCATACCCGTACCCGAGTTTGTAAAATTCATTGTACCGTTGTTTTTGACATCACCGGTTGATGCGACTTTCAAAAGTCCTGCGGAGTTGTCAACGGTCATAGTTCCTTGACGATTGTAGAGTTGACCTGCAACATTTACACCGTTAGAACCCGTATTTGTAATTGTTGTATTTCCGCCTGTCGAATGGTTTCTTACAATACCTCCGTTTGCAATATCTGTTCCGCTTACGGAAGTAATTACGATATTACCGTTTGATGAAGCAAATGAGTTGCCCGAATTTGTAGCACTGTCGTTAACAAGTGAGCTGAAAAGGGTTGCAGCTCCGCTTTGACCTGTCAAAACCGTAGCATCATTGACACCTGCAAGTACAACACCGCCGTTGTTTACCGCAATATTGCCGCCCAAAAGGTTTGCATCACCTCTTGCCGCAACTTTACCGTCGATTTTGATGATATCTCCGCCGAGGGTGAGAGCTGCGCCGTTGCCTGCGGTCAAAGTGCTTGTATTAAAAGTTTTGTCAGTTGTAACCGAAAGCGGTCTTGTTGTATCCGTATCGTATTGGAATGTATAAACACCTTCGGTGACGGGATTGTTTTCAGTTAATCTGAAATTAGTTTTATAATAAGTTTCCTGTTTAGGTAAATTTAAATAATCTGATAATGAATTATAAGATGATTGTGTGGGTGCAACAACGGATAAAGTTCCTACGTTCAAAACACCTGAAGAACCGATTGTCATTCCACCGGGAGTAATAAACATCAAATGTCCGTCGGTTTTCAAATTACCACCTACGGATTCAAGAGCATTAACAATACCGTTAATGTTTACTCCTTGATTAACAAGGTTTACAAAAGTATCAATGGGAACGTCAACCTGTTTGTTTGTGATAATACTGTGAGTTCCGTTTTGAGCATTCCATTGAACATCAACATTTTGAGTTGTATAATTATATATAAAGTTCAAAATGTCGTTCGCTGACAAATCAATTTTGTCAAATTGTTTGTAACCTGTTTTTCCGTTAACCGCATCGGGTTTAATATTGTAAGTATTACCCGTAGGATTAATCACTGTACCGTTAGCCGACGTAATTGTCGATGCCACAACCTGATAAGTAAATGATTGTTGCATTACCAAGAGCAAACTTAATGCAAACGCTGTTACTCTTTTTTTGTTAAATTTTGATGTTGTCATATTTTGAACCCCGTTTCTGCACGTGAACACTTTATACATGTATATAAACGATTTTTTACACACAAACTTTACTGTTTTTGATAAAACATTTACAAAAATTTACAAAATCTTTCGGTATATATTATATATAATATATATAAAACGTATAGAACAATATTAAGAAATGTAAACCTAAAAATCTGCCAAAAACCCGCTTGTATCAAGGCTTTTAAAAATTAGTGTAAAAATTTTGTTAAAATAGCGCAATTTTGGGTTAAAAAATGTTTTTACATGGACATAGAGAAGTATAAAATAATATCAGTGTGCAATGCTGAAGAAAGGACGAATTATGACAGTAACAGGTCTTACGGCTGTTGATCCGAGTGTGGTTCAAAATTTGAGAAACACAAATCCCGATCAAATTGAAGCTAATATTAGGGCAGGGATTTGGACTCTCGGTGCAGACGGCCAAATTTACACGACACAGGCAACAGGCGTCGGAACAAAATTAGAAAAACAAGAGGTTGCTCAACCAAAAAATGTTATTTCTACCACAACATCAACCACTTTTCCTATGAGTAATCTTAAAGCTCTTATTGAACAAGAATATGATATTAAAGTTGACGATGCCGAACTTGCAAAAGCATTGCAGGATGCAAAAATTGAAGTTGACGGTAACGGTAACGTAAAATATACATCTGAAAACAAACCGATTTTGGAAACTGCATTATCTAAATATGTAAGTTCTAAAGGTGCAACGGTTGTCGGATTTACAGAAGACACCGATGCCGAAGCAATTCAAGGGCTTGTTAAAGACGGTGTTATTCAGCAAAAAGGAGAAGAATACGAAGTTTTGAAAAGAGAAGCTCTTGATAAAGCACTTCCTGATGTTGTTGAACCTGAAACAACAGAACAGTTGGGTGCTAAAAGTATCAGCTTCAAAGCTAACAGTACGACGGCAACGGAAAGATATGAAGATCCCGTTGAAGTTCCCGACGATTTGAAACATAATAAATCGGGCAGAAAACAACTTCGTAAAGATTATGAAGCAGTATTGAAAGATTGGGTTAAAGATCCCAAAAATGCCGATACGATTGAATATTCTCTTGCGGGAACAAAATATGATAAAAAAGTAACAAAACAAATGGCAAAAATCGACAAGGAAGTCGACAGAAATGCTGATGATGTTTTGCGCAGATATTATGAAAGATATGCAACTCAACAGGAAAAAGCATTCATAGACAAAATGCTTGCGGAAGTAAGCAAACCGGAAAATGATGCTGAACTTTTGGCTGCATGGAATCGTTCCGTAAAACATAAAGGTAATCATTTAAGAGCATTAGACACTCCCGAGCAGCGACAACTTGCTGCTTATGCAAAAATTACGGAAGATAATAATTTTAATAAAAATGTTCTTCTTGAACGTATGGCAATAGCAGATGTCATGGGAGCAAGAAGTGCAAAACAAAAAGCCAAAGATTTGGAATACTTTATTGAAGAAGAAGCCAAACGTCAGGTAAAAGGTCAACAAGCGGAACAAACAACTAAAGCCTCAAGAGTATTTTTCTCGGAAGCTCAAATGAAGAATGCACTCGGAAACGGTGTAAGAAAAGAAGATGCAACTTTTCTTGACAAAAAAGCAATGAAATTGGTTCAGGAATGTCCGACTACATTCTGTAAAGATGGTACACCAAGTGATTATGACTTCACGCGTACTTATAAAGATCCGAAAACGGGTGAACCGAGAACAGCTTATTACAAATTTGATGAAAACAAATGGAAAGATTTCTTGGGCAAAGTCTGTGATTCCCGTTTACTTGATGACAGATCGCAAGAAAACTTCATGGCTGATAAAAATATGACACTTAATGAAGGCAGATCGGGTGTCATGGATTTTGAATTTATCAGAACAGATGAATACGGTCAGCCCCACAGAACAACTTTTGATAAATTAATAGGTAATAATAACGGTAAAGTCGGCAACGGCGAATTGAACAGAATTCGTCACTGGGCGCAAGATGCAGGCTTTACGACCGATAAAAACAAAACGGCAGGCAAAAGGGTATTACACGTACTCAAAGGTGCAGGTATTGCGGCTGCTCTCGGTTTCGGTTCGGCATTTCTCGGTCCGTGGGCATTGAGCGGTTTCTCACTTGCAGGAAAGGCTTACGGCTGGGCAACCGATGCAAAACAAATTGCATACAAAGCACCCGATAGAACCTATCAGACAACAATTCCCGCAGGCGAAATTACGGGAACGGTTAAAGGCGGTCAAACAATAACCTGGAATTCACCTGACGGAGAAGTTACATTTACAACCGATCCGCAGACTGTTAAGACAGATCCTCAAACTATTGTTGTTGACGGTCAGACGGTTACTATTGACCCTTCAACCATAGAATTTACAACCGAAGGATACGTAATTACTGGTACTACCGAAGGCGGAACGGTACAATTTACCGTTCCGACAAGCGAAGTCGGATACAACGGTACAATTACTACAACGGATTATGTTGACGGTGATGCTTATACTCACACAACTCCGTATTCGGGAACCGTACAGGTTGGCGGTGAAACCTATGAGGTACATTATGACGGACAACAATATACGGTAAACGTTGACGGAAAGACTTATCAGGTACCTGTTCCGGGTCAGACGATTACAACTCCGCCTCAAACGATTACCGTTCAAGGTCAGACAATCACAATTCCCGGTAAAACATATACTGTTCCCGTTTCGGGTCAAGAATACACTATTGATGTCGGCGGTAAACAGTTCACCGTTTCTTATGACGAACACACAGGTAAAATCAACGTTATCGGTGGCGGTGATGATGTCTATGTTGATGAAAACGGCAAACTTCACGTCAAAGGACAGGAAGGCGAAGTTACCGCAGACGGTGAGAAAGGCGAAGTCAAAGCTGACAACGATATACTTAAAAATGCGATAAAAGCGGCAACTTTGGCGGCAGTCGGCGGTGCAATCGGCGGTTTGGCTACAATGGGCAAAGTTCACGCAAAAGGAAGATCTTTTGACGGTGTTGTTAACCTCAGACAAAAAGTTGTTGACGAAGACACCGAAGAACAGACACTCAACCTCAATATTGCACAATCAAGAAAACGCATGGTTCGTGCAGGTCAAATCTCCAAAGCGCAAGATGTTCCGACCGTAAAACCCGTAAGATACAGAGGACCCGAAGCATATTCGGTACTTTACGAAACCTCGGACGGCAAACCCATTGACAAAAAGACATTTGCAAAAGCAATATCGGATATGTGGAAAGCTGATTACGAAAGAGTAACGGGTGAAAAACCGACAGGACCTATGCCTGACAACCTCTTGAATATTTACAGCGAAATAGACCTCGGTAACGGCATAAAATTGAAAAGACGTCCCAATTTTATGGATATATATAGAACCATTACAGTCGGTACAGACGGAGGTCGAAGAGGTTTCCAAGCCTCACAGGCACAGGAAGGAAGAAACATTTACGCGCAAGGCACACTGCGTTATCCAATCAAATAACAGTAAAAAAGAGGACTTCGGTCCTCTTTTTTTTGAGTGAAAAGTGGTTACGGGTAATGTAACTTTAGCCCCTCACCCTGTTGACTTTCGCGTTCCGCTTAAGTCGAAAACAGACTTCTCCCGCAAAGAGGTGGATTTGCTAAAATTTTATTTGGGTAGTAATGCTAAAGAGGGAACTTATAGTCGTTTTTATTTACACAATATTTGCCGACCGTGAAATTTTATGGTTTGATAATAGTGTTATGAATAACGATAAATCTATTAAAATTCAATGTCCCGCAAAGGTTAATTTGAATTTAAAAGTCTTAAACAAACGTGAGGACGGGTTTCACAATATCGAGAGCGTTATGCAAACCATAAGCCTTTATGATTATTTGACGGTTAGTGCGGAAGATGCAAATGAGCTTGAAATTAATCTCTCGGGAAATAACAGTGAAATTCCTTATAACGAAAAAAATTTGGTTTGGAAAGCAATTAAACTGTTTTTTGACGAAACAAAATTATTGCCTCAAAAAATTTCGGTTTATATTGACAAAAATATTCCCGTTGCGGCAGGGCTTGCAGGCGGAAGTACCGATGCGGCAGGCATGCTTTTTGGGCTGAATGAGATGTTTGACCGACCGCTTGACAGAGAAAATTTGCATAAACTTTGTTCAAAATTGGGTTCGGATTTGAACGTTTGCTTGCAAGGCGGAAGGATTATGTCGCGCGGAAGGGGCGAAATTATTGAGCCTCTTGAGTTTAAAGAATTTAATTTGTCTTTGATAAAACCTAAAAATTTGGGTATCAGCGCAAAAGAAGCGTATACAAAATTTTCGAAAAAGACAAAAACTCCGGAACGGGAAAATTTTCAAAACGATTTGGAATGGGCGTTGATTGAAGATTATGAGGAATTGCAGGAGATTAAGCGTATTTATCCGAAGTCCGTTATGACGGGTTCTGGATCGACTTATTTTATGATAGACGGAGAGTTTGAAAATCAAAACGGCTATCAGGTGTTTAATAATCTGAAAGCCGTTAAAGATGGGGTTTGCATTATAGAATAAAGACCCTCAACTGAGGGTCTTTTATTTTTATTTTCCGTAAACAATTTGCGGATTATTTCCGTTACAATCGGTTTTAATTTGACCGAAATCAGGAGATACGACATTGTTTACTCTTGCTTTTTTATTGGGTACAACGCTTCCCGGTGTTACTTTGGCTTCACAATCAGGAATTGTTATTTTTCCTTGCAGAGCTTTTGCTCTTTGAAGTAATTGCGGGTAACGTTTTTGATATTCTTCATTGTTGATTACGTCAGTAAAGTCTGTGTACAATCTTAAGATACCGCTTTCGTTTTGTTTCTTTTCGTCATATACGGCTCTGAATTCGTTTTTCGTGAAATCAGTAATACCGTATTTAAGTTTTTCAAGATGTACGTAATCTTTCAAATCCTGACCCGAAATTGCTTTGCCGTTAACTTTTACTTTTGCCTGTGCTACGTTAGTCCAGTTGTCACCGCGTTTTACTTTGTGATCGCAATGTGCAATCGGTTTGAATTTGTCGGGACAAGGTTCCGGTTGCGGCTCGACTTGTTCCTCCACCTGTTCTTCGATTTGTTCTTCAATTTGTTCTTCGATGTGTTGTTCTTCAGGTTGATTCGGAGCGTAGATATGAGCTTCCTTGTTACCTTTATCCTTGATGAAACTTGCTGCTGCCAATCCTAAGCCGAGACCGAGTGAAATCCCTGCTGCGCCTTTATGTACAACTGCTTTTCCTGCAGCCTCCGCACCAGCTTCTGCCGTTGCATCAGCGGTTGCTTTGCCTGCGCCTTTAAGAACTTCGGCGGTTGCGCCTGTAGTTGCACCTGTTGCGGTTGTTGCCATTGTTGTAACGCTGCCTAACAAAGGTGTTGTTGCCAGATAACTGCCGAGTGCGACGCCTCCTGCGACTGCAAGACCTCTGTAAAGATCTGTATTATCTCTTTCATAGGAAAGATTTGATTTCTTAACAATGTTTTTGATAACTTTTGCACTTGTATCTTCCATTGCAGCGGCTTTACGTCTTTCTTTCAAACTTAAGTGACCGTTAAGTGTTTCACCTTCGCCTGTATTGATATTTGTATATTTCAATGCTCTTGCTGTAAATTTATTACTTGAGAAATTACCGTTAGCATCATAGAAGTAATCTTTATGTTCTTCAACGAATCTTCTGGTTTTTCTGCCTCTTATGAGTTCATTTTGACCCAACTGAGCATCTGCTTTTTGTTTAGCTTCTTTTCTCGACATACCTTGCGCTCTGTATTGTGCGACAAGTTCTTTACGAGCTTCTTTGCGAGCTTTTTCCGCTGCTTTGTACGCTTCTTTGTCCATAAATACTTCTGTGTGGTATGCTTCTTCCAAATTGTGTTCGTTTTGTACAAATTTGTGAGCAGCTTTTTTAGCCTGTTTTTCGTCCATTGAACCTTCAATAGTGCCGTATTGAATATAACGTTGTGTCAAATCATTTTCGGCTGTTTCGCGTTGTGCTTTTGTAAATAAAAATTTTTGTGCATTTTGTGCTTTTTGTTTTACTTCTTGGTCCTTAATCGGATTAGTTGTAAAATACTCACTTGCAGTAACGTTGGTAACGTTCATTTCGTTTCCCATAATTTCCCCTTTCAAATATCCTGTTTTTTTATCCCCTATGCTTTTATAAAAAATTTTTGTTTTGAAAAATTGCATGTCAGCATGAGGGTTTTGTTTTGTTAATGTCCCTAAAATGCTTATGAATATTGCGTTTGTACGATTTAAATTCATCTTAACAATCTGTAACAATAAGGTATAAATACAAAAAATCAAATTCAATTTTAGACATGAATGAAGGCGCAGGGCGAATAGATTATTTGTGCCAAAGGCACCGTAACTTCTTATAATCACCACTTAACGAAACAGCAATAAAATAGAAAATCAATCCGACCTCAACGTAGTGAGCAATAATTGTAGGCGAAACAACAACAGAGGCGGACACTGTCTGAACGATAAAAATTGATAGACCCTGAAACAAGTTCAGGGTGACGAGTGAGTTTGTCCGCCTTAGGTTGAGCCGTACAAATTATTAGCGAACGAAGTTATGGTCGGGAGTTTCTTTGGTTTCTTTCTTGT
>CADBNI010000009.1 GCA_902795965.1 uncultured bacterium | reverse complement strand
TCTCTACACTATAAACCTGCCTCTATCGCCCTGTAATTAGGCATATTTACCTAAAAACTCCCATCACAACTGTCCTGAAAACCTATACCGTAATTGACGGCTGTGCGCCGACATATCTGTTCAAACAAAAGCTCCACTTTATGTGGAGCTTTTGTTTGGAGCGGAAGACGGGACTCGAACCCGCGACGTCAACCTTGGGAAGGTTGCATTCTACCACTGAATTACTTCCGCATATTTTTAACATAAATCAAAAATCTCACAATTTCAATATTTACTTAATAATTTGTTCAATCTATAATACCACTATGATTGACACGCATTCCCACATTAATATGATTGAAAATTTTGAACTTGACGAAGTTATTCAAAATGCGCTTAATAACGAAATTGAAAAAATTATTGTACCTTCAGCATATCCTAAAGATATAGCGGAAGTTATGGAGCTGATTGACAAATATGATAACGTATACGGTATGTTAGGTGTTCACCCCTCCGAAGTTAAAGACTGGACTGATGAAATTGAAGAAAAAATCCGAAAATATTCCGCTCACAAAAAAATTGTTGCAATAGGCGAAATCGGGCTTGATTACTATTGGGACAAGTCTTTTGTCGAACTTCAAAAAGAAATTTTTATTAAACAAATTAAATTGGCAAACGAACTTAATCTTCCAATCTCAATTCATGACCGAGATGCGCACAAAGATACATTCGATATTCTTCAAGAATATAACAAAAATTCAACGGTCGTTATGCATTGTTTTTCAGGCAGTGTCGAATTTGCAAGAGAATGTATAAAAGCAGGTTTTTATTTGGCTCTCGGGGGTGTTGTAACCTTTAAAAATGCCGTAAAAACAAAAGATGTTGCAAAAGAAATTCCGCTTGACAGATTGCTTTTGGAAACCGATGCTCCTTATCTTACTCCCGTACCTTTTCGCGGGCAGGAAAATCAACCGGCATACTTAAAATATGTTGCAGAAGAAATTGCAAAACTTCGGGGAATAACCGCTCAAGAAGTTGATGAAATTACAACGGCGAATGCCCGAAAGGTTTTTGGTTTATGAAAGAACGCTTAGACAAATATTTGACCGATTTGGGTTATTTTGAAACAAAAAGCAAAGCGGCTGCGGCAATACTTGCGGGACACGTAAAAATCAATGATGAATATATTACCAAAGCGGGATTTCAAATTAATCCGTCAAAAGAATATGATATTACCGTAAAATCAATGCCCTACGTTTCTCGCGGAGGATTTAAACTGAAAAAAGCTCTTGATGCGTTTGATTTCAAACCTGAAGGCAGAATATGTTTTGATGCGGGGGCTTCGACAGGCGGGTTTACCGATTGTCTTTTACAAAACGGTGCAAAATTTGTTTATTCGGCAGATGTAGGTTACGGACAACTGGATTGGAAAATTCGCTCCGATAAAAGGGTTAAAGTTATTGAAAGAACAAATCTGAAAACTTGCGCTTTTGATGATATTTATGCCGAAAACGAGCCTGTTGCCGACTTGTTGGTAAGTGATTTGTCTTTTATTTCGTTGACAAAAGTTTTACCGAATTTAAAAAAACTTCTTGCCTCTGAGTTTCACGAAATGATTCTTTTGATAAAACCGCAATTTGAGGCGGGAAAAGAAAAAGTGGAAAAAGGCGGTGTCGTGCGTGATAAGAATGTTCATTATGAGGTAATAAACAATGTTATTGACTGTGCAAAATCGCTCGATTACAAAATAAATAACCTCACATATTCGTCAATCAAAGGGCCTTCGGGTAATATTGAATATTTGATATGGCTTTCAACCTCCCGAGGTGGTGAACTGCCGTTTGACGTAAAATCTGTCGTCAATGAGGCATTTGAGGTTTTGTAATTACTTGTGCAAATAGTCCATGTTGCCGTTAGTTAGAATATAACTTGCGCATGCATAACCAAAACTATTTTGTGCATCACATTTATATGCATTTTGATTTGACGTTATTATAGCACTTTTTTGTATGTAAAATACGAATGTGTCTTTACCAAATGTATTTGGTTTTTTATTACCATTTATATCAATGAATATTAGACCACAAATATTTGACCAGCCACCGTCACTATCAATACATGAATTGTTATTAAACGATTTTCTAAACCACATATAACTGTTATCGGCGAGTATCATTCTGTAATAATTACCTGAGTCATAAGACTGTGTTGTTCCATTTCCACTTAAATAAATTTTTTTTCCTATTGAAAGGCATCCGCTTTGCGTACCGCAATCTTTTATGATTTTGAGATAAGGCTTTAAGTAGTCAGCAAATTCGGTTACATTTGAATATTGCCATTCGTCAATATATCCGTTGTCTTTTATTGACATCAAAAGAGCCTGATTAATCATTGAATAAAATTTTTTAACCTTGTTGACCGTTACTTGCTCTTGGTATTTGTTAATTAGTACAGGGATGGTCATAGTGGCTACAACACCTATAATTCCGAGGGTGATTAATACCTCTGCGAGGGTAAATGCTGCGCGTTTACGTGAAAAGTGAAACGTGAAAGGTGAAAAGACCTTATCAATAAGTTGTTCCCCTTCTCCCCGTTGGAACATGGGAAGATTTTTTGTAAATACTTCCCGCAATTCCTTAGTGTCTTTATTCATAACTTACTCCTTTGTTATTATATTTAATACTTAATTATTATAAAGGAATAACTATTCCTTTATAATAATAGATATTACATTATTTTAATAAATATGTCAATATATTTCTTATGAGTATAAGAACAGACATAAAAACCCTACTTGCCGAAAATGCCGTTACGGTTACTTATATAGCCCAAGAGATGTCCAAAAGGCTTGGCAAGAGTATATCGCAATCAAACATTTCGCAAAAACTTATGCGCGGTACTTTAAAATTTGAAGAAGCCAAATTAATCGGCGAAATTTTAGGTTATGACCTTAAATATGTCCGTAAAAAAGATAATTAAATTTTTGGCAGTTGGGTTATCTGTGTTGCTCCGTTCAGGTCGATATATCTGAAAAAGTTAAGCACAATACCGGGAGCAAAAAAGTAATTGTTGTTTACCGGGGTAATTTTCAAAAGTGTGTTTTCTGAATCTTTTTTTACAATACTTGCAAGATACTGTTTTCCTGCCGCAGTAAACAATATATATCCCGTTTTTGACTGAATTTCGTTTACTTCAAAATTATTTGCTTTTGCGGCAGCTATCGCAAGATAAAACAATTTTTCTTCGGGGACTTTATAGTTTCTTGTGCAAATTTTAAAGTCTACATTCTGAGGTGTTATCATCATAGCGGGATTTTCTTCCGAAAAGCAAGTCAATATCGAAAACCCGAAAAGAAAACTTATCATCAAAATTTTTATTGCTCTTTCCATGAATCCCCCGAATAAATATCAATTACAAGCGGAACGGATAACGGTTGTGAAAGCTCCATAGCCTCTTTTATCAAACTCTTAACCATGTCAAGTTCCGGTTTATAAACCTCAACAACCAACTCGTCATGAACCTGAATTATCATCTTGGATTTAAGATTATGTTCCTTCAATTTTTGTGAAAAATTAATCATTGCAATTTTCATCAAATCAGCCGCAGTGCCTTGTATAGGCTGATTAATGGCCGCACGCTTTGCAAATTCTCTTATCATTGCATTGGAATTTGAAAGCTCGTTTTCAAGATATCTTTTTCTGCCGTAAACTGTTTCGACAAAACCTTTTTTTTCAACTTCCGCAATCGTACCTTCCATATATGCTTTTACTCTCGGATAAGTTGCAAAATATTTGTTGATAAAATCTTCCGCTTCCGCATTGGAAATTCCTATTGCCTTTGCAAGTCCGTATTTGCTTTGACCGTAAACAATACCGAAATTTACGGCTTTGGCTTTGTAGCGCATTTCTTTCGTAACCTGCTCAACGGGAACTTCAAAAACTTTTGATGCGGTAAGCGTATGAACGTCAACCCCCGAATTAAAAGCCTCCTGTAAATGTTTGTCACCCGAAATATGAGCAAGCAATCTCAATTCTATCTGAGAATAATCTGCGGAAAGCAAAAGCCCGTTTTCTCTATCCTGCGCGACAAAAGCGTTGCGAATTTTATTACCTTCCTCCGTTCTGACGGGAATATTCTGCAAATTCGGATTTGATGACGATAATCTGCCCGTAACCGTAACAGTCTGATTATAAGTCGTATGTATCCTTCTGTCTTTAGGATTAATCAAAGCAGGCAAAGCCTCCGTATATGTGGATTTTAACTTTGCATATTTTCTGTATTCAAGAATAAGTTTTGCAATCTCATATTCTTCCGAAAGTTCTTCCAAAACCGCGGCACTTGTGGAAAATGCAGCTTTCCCGCGTTTTTTCTTAGCTTTAAGCCCCATTTTTACAAAAAGAACTTCGCCCACTTGCTTTGGTGAATTTATATTAAACGAACAACCCGCAAGTTCATAAATTTTACATTCTATTGATGCTAATTTTTCGTTCATCATTTCTGTCAAAGAAATTAAATATTCTTCGTCAATGGCAACTCCGTTATGTTCCATATCCGCAAGCACAAGCGCGAACGGAGTTTCAATATCGTAAATAATATTCAATTCCGCATCATCTGTATTCTTGTGCCAATATTTTTCCAGTTCGGTAACAGAGGCAATCTCGTCAGAAACATTGTTTAATACATTCTCAATCGGTGCATCTTCAAATTTCAGCGGATTTTTTTTGTCAAATTCTCCGTAAGGAACAATAGCGTGATTCAAATGTTCAAGTGCTTGAATATCCAATTCGTGATTGCGGTTTGCATCTTTTACATAACTTGCCAAATAACAGTCAAAAATAATACCGTTTGCATATATTCCGTTGTTTCTCAAGATGTTGTACTGATTTTTTGCATCAAACGTAATTTTTTTAATTTTGTCGTCCTCAAAAATCGGTTTTAAAATCTCAATAACTTCATTAACAGGAAGATTTTGTGCGTTTGAATGATTGACGGGAATATAAAAAGTTTTGGTTTTGTTATTTTTGTCCGAAATTTTTAATCTTTTTTCCGCCGTCAAATCCTCGTTGCAGGCGAACGCAAAACCGTTGATTTTTGCACTGACGGCACTTATCATATCTGCATAAATTTTAAACGTAATCACCGATTGGGCGGAAATTTCCTGTGCAACAGATTTTAAACGGTCAATATCCGTTACGAGTTCTTTATCAAAATCCAAGTCGGAATTTTTGTTTAATTCTTCAGTTACTGCTTCGGTAAAAAATCCGAGTTGAACGGTTCCCGAAACGGGTTGTGCAACAGTTTGTACGGAAGGTGATGCCGTTCCGTCTTTATCAAAATACGAGAGAATTTTGTTTATATTTTTTATAAACGTATAAAACTGCATTTTTTTCAAAAATTCCGTAACTGTTGAGATATCGGGAAGTTCGACTTTTGTTCCGTCAAAATCGAAATCAATATCAAGGTCGCGTATTATGGTTGCTAACTCCTGACTTAATTTAGCCTGTTCAATTCCCGCACAAATCTTTTCTTTAACGGATTTTTCGGGAATATTTTCACAATCCGCAAGAACCGCATCAAGCGTTCCGTAACGTGCCAAAAGTTTTTGGGCGGTTTTTTCGCCTATTCCTTTTACCCCCGGAATACAGTCCGAAACATCTCCGCGCAACCCTTTGTAATCAATTACCTGATTAGGATAAACCCCTAATTTTTCATAAATTTTATCCCAATTAAATTCGACAAGTTCGCCTTTGTAAGGAAGAATAACTTTTACGCAACCGTCTTTGTCAACAAGCTGAAAAGCATCTTGGTCACCCGTCAAAATCAATACTTTATGTCCTAATTCGCAGGCTTTTTTTGAGATTGTTCCGATTACGTCATCTGCTTCAAACCCTTCTTTTGTGTAAATCGGGATACTAAACGCTTTTAAACCCTCATAAATCAACCCCATTTGCAATCTCATAGGATCTGGCATAGCTTCGCGGTTTGATTTGTATTCCGCGTATTTTTCGGTTCTGAAAGTTTTGTGACTGACGTCAAAAGCCACCGCAATCGCATCAGCCTTAAATCTGTCGCTTTTTAATAAATCAAATATTGCTTTAAAAAATCCGTAAACCGCCCAGGTCGGAGTGCCGTCCGAGGTACTCATATTGGTTCTTTCCAGCGCATAATATTCACGAAAAGCAAGCGCATGCCCGTCAATTAAAATCAAAGTCTTTCCCATAACGGCATTTTCCCATAAATTAAGCAAAATTTCAAATATGTAAAATTTTTATGTTTTAATATACTTAGGAGGTTATTATGTCAAAAGTATTAATTATTAACGGTAGTCCGCATTTGAACGGAAATGTGTCAGTTGCGGTATCGGAGCTTGTTAAAACATTTACTGAAAATGAAGTGGAAACCGAAGTTATAAATGTCGGAACAAAAGATATCAGAGGTTGTATCGCTTGTTTTAAATGCTACGAAACGGGTAAATGCGTTTTTGATGATATTGTAAATGAAACTGCACCGAAATTTGAGCAGGCTGACGGTTTGATTGTAGCATCACCCGTCTATTATGCCTCAGCTAACGCAACTTTGGTAGCATTTTTACAAAGATTATTTTACAGTACACATTTTGATAAAAGTATGAAATTAGGTGCAAGCGTAGTTGTTGCAAGACGCGGAGGATGTTCGGCAACTTTTGACGAATTAAACAAATTCTTTACAATCTCAAACATGCCCGTCGTTTCAAGCCAATATTGGAACAGTGTTCACGGCAGAACTCCGGGTGAAGCGGTAAAAGATGAAGAAGGTTTGCAGACCATGCGCACACTTGCGCGTAATATGTCTTTCCTAATTAAAAGTATAAAATTAGGTAAAGAAACCTTCGGTTTGCCCGAAAAAGAAGAAAAAATTATGACGCATTTTATTAATTAAACAGTTTGCGTAGAAAAAATCGGTCGGGTTTGAACCCGATACAAGTAGTTTTGGTTTTAGCGTGCATTTTAACGCGCGCTAAAACTAAATATTAAGAATTAAAATAGAAACAAATTTTTCAACAAAGATTAACTTTGCCGTCGCTACTTGTATATATAACAATTTCGCCTTTGCTTTGAGTATCTGACATCTATATCATTCCCTACAGCTCTTTCAAACCCTGTTGAACTTCATCTTCAAATGGTCGGAGAATGTAAGCGTGATTACATTAACGAAGACAGGGTTAATGAAGCATTCGCTGAAATTATAAAGCATATTATTATCCCTGAAGATGTAAAAAGCTCTATTGTAAGCAAGCTGAGAGAATATCATACAAAACAATGCGGATATTCAAAAGAGGTTAAAACCAACTTACAACGTGAAATTTCCGTCTTGGAAAACCTAATAGAAAATTCACTTGAACTCAAATTGGACGGAAATCTAAACCACGAAGATTGGGGAAGGTATAACAAGAAGTGGCAAAATGAAAAAGATAAGTTGCTCATGCAGTTGCAAGAAATCAATGACTTGGATAAACAATTCTACGACCAAACAGGCACTCTGCTTGGTTTTTTGGATAATGCACACGATTTATTTTTAAAAGGCACAATGGCTCAACGCAGAAAAATTATGAATATAATCTCCGAAAAAATTGTTTATAAAAATAAAAGTTTTGATATAAAACTTCGTCCAGTTTTCCAAGATTTGGTCGAAAATCACTGCTATAAAATAACAGTCTGATTGAGGATTTTTAACAAAAATATTAGGAATTATTTTTTGAAACTATAATATATTTTATTAAATAATCTGTATATAGTCGCATTGATTGATTTAGGATTTTTGAACCAATATAATTCCCCATAATTTATCATTTTATTACTGTTTGGTGCTTTGTGGTTAAAACCTAATTGATAGTAAAATTGCTCTATTATTTTAGTCGAAGGACAGAATAAGTCAATTTGCTTTGTTTTGGTTTGTAAATATTCCATAATGGAAGTACCTACATAATCATAATCTGAATTAACCGACTTTGGAATAGTTTCTATATGAAAAATTTTTGTTTTCTTTCTATCAAATTTCATATTAACAAATCC
>CADBNI010000008.1 GCA_902795965.1 uncultured bacterium | reverse complement strand
CTAAGATATAACAGACCTCTCCTCTTATGGGAGAGGTTTGTTTTACGTCATTCCGTGCTTGACAACCGTTCTGTCATTGCGAGGAGTGCATAGCACGATGTCGCAATCTCATTAAATAATGTCATTCCGTGCTTGACACGGAATCTATCAATGTTAATTAAACTGATAGACCCTGAAATAAATTCAGGGTGACGGAAAGATGCATGTGAGCCACTTTGGTAAGATGCTGAAACAGCACAAGGCAGACAGGCTCACAATTCTCGCAAGCTCGAATGTTCGCTTTGTCAAGTTCAGCATGACAGAAATATTCCCGCAAGGAGCGAGGGAGATTTTTACCGATAAGTACTTATCACACTTATCCAACTTACCTTACTTATCGAACTTTTATCTTAGCCACCTAACTTCTCAACTTCTTAGCTGCTTCAGCCCTTCGTTCCTCCTCCGATAGTACCAAACTTATCTTACTTATCCGACCTCTTAAAAATATTCTCATCTTTCAAATCTTTTTTATTAACCAAAAGTCCGCACTTGGAGCAGGCAAGGATTTCTCCCGTGCTGTCGACGGGCAAAAAAACATGCCTGCAATCCGAATCGTCTTGCAAATTTTCCTGAGCAAACGGATCATATTGTTTTTTCGGCAAATATTTTTTCTTTGGATTAATCCATTTTACTATCAATTCAATCAAGTACATAATTACAACGCAAAGGTTTCGGGCAAAAGTTTTTCAATCGGATAAACCTTAACACCGTCCTCCCCTTGAACAATCACATCAAGCCCGTCATCACTTTTGAATTCACTCAAAACCTGTCTGCATGCTCCGCAAGGAGTACAATTTTTCATATTCGGAGAAAAAATTGCAACCGCTTTAATCTTTCTTTCACCGTCAGCAACGGCAGAGCCTACCGCATTGCGTTCCGCACAAATCGTCATACCGAAACTTGAATTTTCAAAATTACAACCAGTATAAACTTTTCCGCTGTCTGTCAAAACACAAGCCCCGACTTTAAACTTTGAATACGGTGCATAAGCGTTTTTTGAGGCCCTTTCAGCCAGATTTATCATTTCATCATAATTCATAATCCTAATTTAAACTTTTTTATACTATTTTAAATCCGTTAATTATATGAAATTGTGATATAATAAAGTTATGAAAAATTTATTCAGACTTTTTATTATATTTACGCTTTTAATATCAACGGCAAAAGCCGTAAGTTTTGACGTATTGGTTTTGCCTGCGGACATATTCAAACCTCAGCAAAATTACTACGGGTTTGATGAAGTGTCGGAAATTGTCTCAAACGACCTGATTAAAAATTTTAACAAATCAAACGGAAAAATTAAATCCCCCGACCTTTACGAAGTTCGCGCAAAACTGAACCAAAACCAGCAACTGAAACAAACATTACAGTCAGCCTTAAACAAATATAAAAATTCGGGCAATATTGACTACAATGCTTTCAAATCAGTCAGTGACGATTTTAACTGCAAATCAATAATCTTGGTTTCAAGTTCTGTCGTAACAAACAAAAACGCAATAAAACGCGGTGTATGGGAGGTTTTGGAAGTATCAACCGCTTTTGACATAAATTATCCTTACAGACTTGAGACATCTGTTGTTCTTTTGGATAACGTAAACAATCTCGTTATGTGGAGCAATAATTATTCATCAAAAATAGGTGCAAACGACAATATATTTGCGGCAAAAAACTTTGCACAAGCTAACGGTGAATACGAAAAAATCAAACTGTATTCAAGCTCCGTTGTTGCGCCTTCCGCAGCACAAAACATAACACTTCGATTTTTCCCGAAAACAATAAACCCCGTTCAAACGGAAGTTCAAGATACGGGCGGAGCATTGCGTTATGATCGAACATTGCCCGAAAACCCCCGCAGACACAACAAAGCTGATGATGTTCCTTATACTGGTGATTTGCTTTACGATTTTTAGGAAATTGTTGCTAACTAATGAAGAATATTATTTGTGCCAAAGGCGCATAAAATAAAACCTTAGCGGTTTTGTTTCTTTTCGTTATTGCGCTTATTCATATCATCAATACTGTTTTGCAAATGATTTTGATGATGAGATTGGTTGTTATAATCATTCTGTGAATATTTTTGCATCTGCAAACTGTGAGAAGAATGCCCTTTTGTATTAATTTGAGGCTTAATTTCAACCTGTGCGGGAGTCTTGGAAGCCACTTCATCAAGCTCGGCAAACCTTTCTTTAGCATCATAAAAAGCTATCAAAGCAATCGTAAATATTGATAAAAAGATTAAAAAATTTTTCATACCGTTATTCTATCCTTTTTACAAAAAAATTAAATTAAACCTAAAGGCAATCTTTACGAACTTGCACAAATATGTTTAAGATGATAAAATATACTTGAAAGGGAGATAATTATGGCAAGATTAATAAGACCCACTTGGGCAATCAGATGTGTACAATCGGGTTGTAAAACATTGTTTGAAGTAGCACAGCTTGAAGACGGAAAACAACAGGAGGTTGTTTGTCCCAACTGCGGTGAACACTACGTTTATCCGATTTTGGAAGAAGAACAAAAATAATAATGTTTAACAATACCGATAAACGCTACAACCAATTTGGCGTATATCTGAAAAATAAATTCGGTGTTAAGGTTTACAAAATCACTCTTGACGCCGGTTTTTCGTGTCCAAATCGCGACGGAACAATTTCTTCGGGCGGTTGTATTTTTTGTGACGACGGCGGGAGTTTTTCAAATTCGCATTCAAATCTCTTAACGATAGAAGAACAACTCAAAGCCGATACGGAATATTTGAAAAAACGGTTTAAGGCACAAAAATTTATGTCGTATTTTCAAGCGTTTTCAAACACCTACAAACCCGTAAACGAACTTGAAAAAATTTATAAATCATCACTTTGCGACCCCGATATAATAGGAATTTCAATCGGAACACGCCCCGACTGTATTGATGATGAAAAAATTAAACTTATTTCTTCATTCAAAGACGATTATTACACTTGGATTGAGTACGGTTTGCAGTCAATTCACAATAAAACATTAAAAAAAATTAACAGAGGACACGATTACGACTGTTTTCTAAGAGCTTATGAAAAGACAAAAGAAGCGGGGATTAATGTATGTGTTCACGTTATTTTCGGACTTTGGGAAACACATGACGAAATTATGGAAACAGCAAAAGAACTTGCAAGGCTGAAAGTTGACGGGGTAAAAATCCACATGCTCTGCGCACTTGAAAATACAAAATTAGCTCAAATGTATTCAGCGGGCGAAATTGAATTTATGAGCGAAGAAGAATATATAAAAACAGTCTGCGATTTTTTGGAATATTTACCGCCCGAAACAACTATCCATCGACTTGCGGGAAGCGGATACAGTAAAACCCTTATTGCTCCGCAATGGATTAACGGCAAATTCAGATGCCTCAATAACATTGACAAAGAATTTGAAAAAAGAAATACTTATCAGGGGATAAAGATAACGAAACTCTAACAGCACATATATTCTTCAGATAAGTACTTATCAAACTTATCTTACTTACCCAACTTCTCACTTTTTCTCAATTATCGTGCCGTCTTTGGAATCTTTCAATACGATATTAACCTCGTCAAGCGCAATTCTGATTTTGTCTGCGATATCCCAGTTTTTCGCCTCACGAGCCTCTTTTCTGCAAGCAATAATCTCGTCCATTGAATTAAAGGTCTTACCCAAAACTTCGGACACATGTTTTATTGCATTTTCGGTTTCTTCCTCGGAAAGCCCTTGTTTTTCAAAAGTAAAACCTAAAACAGATGCCAATTTATAAAGAACAGTGAATGCCTCTTTTTCATCTTTATTAGCTTTGTTTGTAAGCTCAAAGAGAACTGCGAGTGCCTTTGAAGTGTTCAAATCGTCGTCCATAGCCTCAACAAATTTTTTGTATTCTTCGGTTTGAGAAATGTCAAAAATTTCATCAACTTTAGTCTGCTTAGCGTTCAATAAACGTTTTACACCTGCCTGAGCAGAAGTAAGAGCTTCGTCCGAAAATTCGACAGGCATTCTGTAATGATTTGTCAAAATGAAAAATCTTATCGTATTTGCATCATATTTTTTGAGTAAATCGTCAATAGTCAGAAAATTGCCGAGAGATTTCGACATTTTTTCTTTATTAATGGTTACAAACCCGTTATGAAGCCAATAATTTACGAACTTGCAACCGTTTGCACATTCGGATTGAGCAATTTCATTTTCGTGATGAGGGAAAATCAAATCCGCTCCGCCCGCGTGAATATCAATAGTTTTGCCCAAATATTTTCTGCTCATTGCCGAGCATTCAATATGCCAGCCCGGACGACCTACACCCCAAGGAGAATTGTAACCGAATTTGTCATCTTTTTTCCATAATGCAAAATCGAGCGGATCTTCTTTTTGCTCTCCGACCTCAATCCTTGCACCGCTTTCAAGTTTATCAATCGGCTGACCTGAAAGGCTTCCGTATCTGCCGAATTTTTTAACCCTGAAATAAACATCTCCGTTAACTTCGTAAGCATAACCTTTATTAATCAAATCTTTTACAATCGAAATCATTTCACCGAGAGTTTTTGTTGCAAAAGGTTCAATATCGGGTTTTAAATTATTCAACGCTTTCATTGAATTATCAAACTGCTTATACCAATACTGCGAAACTTCTTCTGGAGTTTTTCCTTCTTTCTCCGCTTTTTTCAAAATTTTATCGTCAACATCAGTAACATTACGGCAATATGTAACGTCATACCCTCTGAATTTTAAGTAACGATACAAAACGTCCCACGTAATATAGCAGCGTGCATGCCCGAGGTGTGCAAAATCATAAACCGTAGGTCCGCAAACATACATCTTGACTTTATTTCCGTCAATAGGTTTAAATTCTTCGGTAGTATTCGTATAAGAATTGTGCAATTTCATTTCAAATCCCTCTATATGCAAGTTATTTAGTTTTTATGAGATTCTTCGGCTGTTTGTCATTCTGAGCAAAGCGAAGAATCTCATAATTTGTCAGCCTCAGAATGACAAATATTGTTAATATTTTTATACTATTACAAAAAAAATAAAATGTTAACAAATGTAAAAAAAATAAAAATATGCGCAATTTTGTATATAAAAAATATTTAATTAATATATACGTGCAATAAAGAAAGGAGAACATACAATGGTTGACGGACCTAAAAAAGCCGGAGGCGTACCAAAAGGTTATACTGCAATTAAACTGTTTGATACAAACACGAAAAAAGTTACAGGCACTTATTTTGTACCTGTAGGAAAAAAGATTACACTAAACGGTCAGGAATATGATCCGAGTAAAGGTAAAAATAATGAAATTGTTTTTACGGGTGAAAAAGGTGAAAAAGGCTTTGAAATGCTCGGATTAGCACTTGGACATATGGATGTTAACGGTGACGGAAAAATTGATACTCAAGATACAAATGGAAATCTTGCACCAAAAATTAACAGAGCTTTAAATCAAAAAGGTATAACAAACTACTACGTTAAATTTAACGGATTTTATTCCGATGCGGGAGTTTCCAAAGGTACAGGCGGAGTTGTATTCAGGAATGAAAACACGGATGCTTTTTATAACGTAGAAATTGACGAATAAATTATAACATCTCAAAAATTTCAAATATCGGTCGGGACAATTCTTCGACCGATATTTTTTCGTCCAATTCAAGAGTTATGACAGGGATATTTCTTTCCACACCCGCATAAGTTCCGAAACTTCCCGGGGTCGGATATCCGATACTTTCTTCTACGGGATAACCGATTATTTTTGAAATTTCTTCGGAAATTTCACGCGCAGGTCCGTCATAATTCACCACCTTATAAGGAGCATGAAGAGTCAAGATAACGAACGGATTGTATTTTTCAATCACATCAATGACAAATTGTGTTTCAATCTCGCTTGCGGGTGATTTTCCGCCAAAATAATCAGAAGGATTTTCCCCTGCCGTACTCGTATCTTCGCCCCAATTTTTTGTCGGAAAATTCCTGTTTAAATCAACTCCGTTAGCGTTTGTGCGGGTATTTTGCGCCATTCCGTCGGGGTTTAAACAGGGGATAAATAAAATCCCCCTCTCCCTAACCCTCCCCCTCAAAGGGGGGAGGGAACTATTTTCAGCCCATCTTACATACTCTCCGACAAAAACGGAACTAAGAATTACATCTGTTACACCATCTATATTGTGTAATACATCATTATTCCAAAATCTTAAAACTTTATATCCTAAATGTTCAAGATACTTTGTTCTCTCATCATCTTTTAATCTGTTTTGTTCCTCCCCATGCTGCCCGCCATCAAGTTCAATTATAAGTTTTTTGTCAAAACAAACAAAATCAACTACATATTTACCAATAGGTTGTTGCCTTCTGAACTTTAAGCCGAACAAATTTTTTGCTCGCAAAATTTCCCACATAATTTTTTCAGCATCTGTACAATTTTTTCGCAATTCTTTTGCTTTTATTAACGAAAATCGAGAGTATTGACATTTCTTATACTCCCTCCCCCCTCGAGGGGGAGGGCAGGGGAGAGGGGGTTCTCCCGACAAATTTTTCAAATACTCCTCAATCAAATATTTACCCTGCGGTTCATCACCGTGAAAAACACCGATAACAAGCGGACAATGCGAAAATTTTTCCTCATCTGAAGATAAACCGATTAGTTCTATTTCATTATCTGACTTGGTTTTTATTTTTTTTAACGTAACGAAATTTTCACTTTTCACTTTTTACGTCTCACTTATTGAAAAATCGCCTCGATAAATTCATCGGAATTAAATGTTTTTAAATCTTCCATTTTTTCACCGACACCGACAAGTTTTACGGGCAATTTCATTTCGCGTGCAACAGCAAGAACTATCGCCCCTTTTGCAGAACCGTCAAGTTTTGTCAAAGCAACGGAAGTCAGATTTACCGCTTCCGAAAAGACTTTTGCCTGTTGCAATCCGTTTTGACCGGTATTTGCGTCCAAAACAAGCATACATTCCCGCAAAGATTCGGGGGCTTTTTTATCTATAACGGATTTAATTTTTTTGAGTTCTTCCATCAGGTTAAATTTATTTTGCAAACGACCCGCAGTATCGACAAGAATGACATCATAGCCTTCGGCTTTTGCCTTGTCAATAGCTTCAAAAACAACAGATGCAGGATCTGCTTTATCACGTCTTACAATATCTGCACCCGCACGTTTTGACCAGATATCCAACTGTTCTTCCGCAGCCGCACGGAAAGTATCCCCCGCAGCAATAAGAACTTTTTTCCCCTCGTTTTTAAATTTGTACGCAAGTTTTCCGATAAGAGTGGTTTTTCCTACACCGTTAACACCGGTAATAAAGTAGATATTTAGGCCGTTCTCAAAATTTAAAACATTACTGCCTGCTTCATTTAAGGTTTTTAAAAACTCGGTTTTCAAATAATCTTTTACCTGAGCAGGTTTAATTTTGTCTTGATTTCTCAAATTGTCGACCAACTCCGCCGCATATCCCACACCCAAATCCGCACTGATAAGCGTATCTTCCATATCATCAAGCACAAATTCGGAAAATTCTTCCTCTTGTCCTACGGCATTAACTACGTTACCGACAAGATTTTGTGCGGTATTTGAAACAACTTCTTTCAGATTATTAAATTTTTCTTTAAAAAAGCCGAACATAACCATATAATATCATAAAAAAGACAAATAGGGAAACAGGTTTGATAAGTAAGGTAAGTTTGGTAAGTCGGGTAAGTACTTTACGTTTATTATAATTTAGTGAAATTTAGCGAGTGCCGCTATTGAAATGTACTTATCAAACTTAGCTTACTCCGCAAACTCATTTCACCCCATAATCAACAATAATTTTTGCCAAAATCCCGTTGATAAATGAGGCACTGTCGTCCGTCGAATATTTTTTCGCCAACTCAAGTGCTTCATCAACAACAACTTTCATAGGAGCATCTTTGATGTACAAAAGCTCAACGATTGCAATACGCAAAATATCTTTGTCCATCTTAACAAGACGTCCCAAATCCCAATTTTTTGCATATTTTTGAATAATATTGTCAATTTCTTCGTGGTTTTTCTGGAAAAATTCCGCAATTTCTACGGCATAATTTTTAACCTCATGCTGCGAATCAAGAGTTGTAAACTCGGCAATTTCCAAAGCAAGAAGTGACTTTTCCGCAATATCAATCATCTCGTTAATTCTGCCGGTCATATCGGAAGTCATAGGCAAAGGTACGGGAATATTTGCCGCACCTATAGGTCTTTTCAAATTAATTTCCGATTCGGCTTCAAAAGTTTCGATTTGATCTCTCATCGCAATCAACGAACCCAAAGCTGTTTTAAGTTCGTCACTTGCACTGCTCGTCAAAATTCTGACGGATTTTAGAATAATATTTTGTAAATCTTCTCTCGAATAATTAGTTATCTTTTTGTCAAACTGTGAAAACAGTATAAACGCCAATTCTCTGGCTGCTCTGCGCGCTTGCATATATTCACCTCATAAATTCTACAAGCAGAATATTAGCATAAAAAGATTTTATCCGCAATCATTTTATTTCCGTATCGTTCAAAAGCAAAACAATAATCTCGCCCGCTTTTAAATTTATTTTAAACCCGTTTTTTTGTGCAATCGGTATACTTTCTATTTTTACGGGTATTACAGAATTATCTTTGTTAAACTTTGGAACAAAAATTTCCGCATCAATGTCATTTTTAAAATCAAGGTTTCCAAATACAACAACACTTTTGCCTTCGTATCCGTAACCGTATGCAAAAACTGACGGAGATGTTGTTTTGAGTGTCACATATTTACCTTTGTTTATGAAAGGCAAAAATGTATTTTTTATTCTGTTTGAAGCCGCAAACTCCGCTGCCAATTTGTCAAGAGTACCACCCGGACGTCTTGAAAAATTGAATATATCAATTTTGCCCCTGTGAACAAAATAAATATCGTCATCGGTAAAAGTTTTGAAAGCCTCTTTGTTTGCCCACATATACAGATAACTGTCACCCGTATCAAAACCGTCAACAAAATAAGAATTTACGGGCAGTGTAGCATCAAGCCACATAATCATTTGAGATAATTTTACACCGTTTACGAGTATCGGACTCATTTCATCATGTGTCGTAAAACTTCCTATAACGGCTTTTGGTTCATTATACTTTGATGTAATATTTTTTGTATTTGCAACCAAGTTAATCAATTCTTTGCCGTTTTTAAAATCTTTAAGTTTGAAATAACTTCCGTAAAATCCGTCAAATCCCGCCTCCAAAAGTTTGTTGTAAGGGGTAAAAACCGCATATGGACTAACACCTTCCGTCCAACTGTCGGAAGATTCCGCAAGCCACAAAAACTGAGGATCTTTTGCACGTGAATAAGAAATCAAATCTTTCCAAAATTTTGCGGGTTTGTTTGTTGCAACATCAGCCCTTATACCGTCTGCTCCAAGATCAAGCACCATATCGACAAATCCCTTATAAAGATTAAATACATCCTTATTTACGGCAGTTTCCGTTCCCGAATTTAAAAGTCTTACGTCCGTCCAATCCGCAGGAATAACGGGCTGACCCGATTTATCTTTTACAAAAAGCTCCGGACGTTCCAAATACAAATCATAAGAACCGCAGGACGGCAAATCAATAATTACTCTTATATTTCTGATGTGAGCCTCATTAATAAACTTTAAAGCCTGAGTTTTTATCGGCAATGCCGTATGTTTGCTTGCAAGCTGAGGATTTAACGTATCAAAAGATGATGCCGCATACAAAGAACCTGCAGTACCGAGAGCTTTTGTTTTCCCTACGGGCGTAATCGGCAACACATGAATTGTATTTATTCCTTTTTGCGAAAGTTCATCAAGTCTTTGAATTGCATTTAAGAAATTTCCGCTTTCTTCCGCTTCGTCAAAGTCAATAATGCCGTTATGATTAGAATCTTCAGCTCCAAAGGTTCTTAAATTTATCTCGTAAATTATTGCACCGTTTGTCAAAAATAATTTTCTCAAATCATTTATCCACATATTTGCGGAAAACGCATCCTGTGCAAACATAAACGATACAACCGTCAATACAAAAAGTTTTTTTATCAAATTCATATCCCTCTCCTAAACCTATGCTAACAGATAATTATATTTTTTGCAATTATGAGATTTTTTATATATAATCAAATTGTATGAAAAAGTATTCAATCGGTATTGATTTAGGCGGAACAAAAATCCTTTTTGCACTTGTTGATAAAAGTAGCGGCAAAATTATAAATTTCGTAAAGAAAAAGACAAAAAAAGAAAATGGCAAAAAAAATATATCAAAAAAACTCGTTGAAGGTATAGAAGAACTTCTTGATATATGTAAGGTTTCCAAAGATGAAATAAGTTCAATCGGAGTTGGAGCTGCGGGACAAATTGACCGTAAAAAAGGGATTATTATCGGAGCTCCGAATTTGGATTGTTTTGATTTCAATATAAAAGAATTTCTGTACAAATATTTTAATCTTCCCGTTTTTATCGGTAATGATGTCGAAACAGCCGCAATGGGCGAACAAAAATTCGGAGCGGGAAAAGGTTGTGACGATTTTGTGTGCGTGTTTGTCGGAACGGGTATCGGATCTTCCATAATCAAAAACGGTAAAATCATTTACGGGGCAACAGGTACAGCAGGCGAAATCGGACACATTGCGGTAGATTTAAACGGCAGAGCATGCGCCTGCGGAGCGCACGGTTGTCTTGAGGCATACGCGTCACGTTCGGCAATAGAAAAAAGAATTGAAGGCGCGTTAAAAAAAGGGCGAAAATCCGTAATTTCGGATTTTCTTGAGGACGGCAAATCCATAAAATCAAGCATGATTCAAAAATCAATAGAACGTGAGGACGAACTTGTTATCCAATGCGTAACGGAAGCCGCAGAATATCTTTCCGGCGGAATTGCAAGTGTTATTAATTTTATAAATCCCGAAATGATTATCTTAGGCGGCGGGTTGATTGATGCGGTTGATTATTTCTATCAAAAAACCATAAAATTGGCAAGAACAAAATCACTTCCCGTACCTGCCGAAAAAATAATATTTAAAAAAGCACAATTAGGCGATTTTTCGGGAGTCATAGGAGCTGCATTTTTGGAGGAAAACCAATTATGAAAAAAATACTTTTAGTAAGAATGTCATCTTTGGGGGACATAATTTTCAATATTCCGCTTGCAAACGTTTTAAAAAAGAACGGGTTTGAAGTTACATGGCTTGTTACGGAAAAAGGTATTGACGTAATAAAAGATAATCCTTGCGTTGACAATACTATATTCGTACCGCTTTACAAATGGCAAAATCGCGGATTTTCTTTCAAAAATATTATTGAATATCTGAAAATCATAAGACAAATAAGAAAAGAAAACTTTGATATTGCAATAGATACTCAAATGATGTTTAAAAGTTTCATGTTTATGCCGTTTTGCAAAGCTAAAAGGCGAATCGTTCGTACGGACGGGGTGGAAGGCGCACAATACGGCGGAAACGAAAGATTTACAATTCCATTCAAAGACGGTGAAAAAAATATCGTATTTAAATATCTGTATTACGCAAAATATTTGAATTTAGACGGAGCGGACGAAGTCAAATACACCCTTCCGCCTTCAAAAAAAGAAACGGTGGAAAAGGTTGACGAGCTTTTGAAAAATCTCGACAAATCAAAACCAACGGTTGTAATTGCACCCGCAACGACCTGGCGCGCAAAACATTGGAACAAAGATAACTGGATAAAAGTCATCAATTCAATAAAAGATAAATGCTCACTTGTGTTTACAGGCAACGAGCGCGACAAAGAACTTATCTCATACATCGGCGGAGATAATTTTATAAATCTTGCAGGCAAAACCGAAATAAAAGATTTGATAGAAATTTTTTCCCGCGCAAAATTGGTTATAGCTCCCGATTCAGGGAGTGCGCACCTTGCAAGAGCGACGGGAAAACCCGCGGTAATCTCAATTTTTTGCTGCACTCCGTCAAATCTGTTCGGACCTTTCGGAAATAATGAAAAATATTTTTCGCCGAAAAGCAGTGCAAAATGCAGTCCCTGCTATATGAAAAAATGTCCGCTTGAAGAAAATCAAGATGTCTGTACAAACACTCCGGAACCTGATGAAATAATAAATATTGTAAATAAGGTGTTACAAAACGATTAGATTGTGTATAATAAAGGCATGGGTTTATTTAAAAACATAAAAGATATTTATAAAAAAGTTTCCGAAGTGGAAAGCTCAATATATGCGGAAAAACAAGATTATCTCGAAATATATGAGCGTAACCTCCAGCTTGAAAAAGAAATTGAAGAACGTACAAAAGAACTGAATATTGCAAACAAAAGAATGCTTACATTACAGCATATTTGGGATATGATGAACGCTTCACGCCCTTTGCAAAGCGTACTTGAAACCATTGTAAACAGTATTCAGGGAGAGTTGGGATATCTTCATTGCAACATTATCAAAAGATGTGAGGACGAAAACGGAATATATATGACGGTTTTGGCACAATCAAACGATGTTTCGATTAAACGTGTAGAAAATCTCATAAAAATTCCTCTCACTGCCAGAAAATTGGCTTTTAACACCCAAAGCGTTTACGCAAGAACGGCTCAGTCAAAAAATATAGAATTAACATTGGATATCGGAGGGACATTAAAATCGGTTGTTCCTGATGTTTCCGACGAAATAATAAAAGAAATTGTTGACGGAAGTCCGAGCCGTTCAATTATAAATGTTCCTCTTTTTACAAGAAACAATCATTTCGGCTGGTTCAACGTATTTTCATCAAGAGATGAACTTACAGAAGGAGAAACAGACTTTTTAACAATCTTTGCTCAGCAAATAGAAATGGCAATCACAATCGCAGGACTGTTTGAAGAAGTAAAAGCTCAAGCCGTTACTGACGGTCTGACGGGACTTTATAACAGAAGATATTTTGAAGAATATCTGAAAAAAGAAGTTACGCGTGCTGTTCGTCAGCGACAACCTTTCAGTATAATCGGACTTGATTTGGATCATTTGAAACAAATTAACGATCAATACGGTCACGCATTCGGAGATTTGGCAATAAAAACGGTTGCGGATGTTCTGAAAAAAAATGCTCGTTCTATTGATACGGCAGCAAGAATGGGCGGTGAAGAATTTAACGTGATACTTCCGGCAGTAGATTCAAAAGGTGCAATGATTGCGGCGGAAAGAATCAGAAAAGCCCTTGAATCCGTAAAATTGGATACAATAGATCACGTAACCGCAAGTATAGGAGTAGCAACATTTTTGGAACATTCCGACAGCATAGAAGATATTCTTGAACTAACGGATCAAGCTATGTACCAGTCAAAACGAAACGGCAGAAACCAAGTTACGCTTGCAAAACCGATTAACGAAACAAGCTGGCAGGAAATCGCCGTTAACACTTTCTTTGACATACTTTCAAAACATAATATTCCGATTAATCAAAATACCGCAGATGAATTAAGACAAATATTGAACGCTGATGACGGCTCAAAAGACGCTCTTTATATGGTAGCGGATATGTTAACCCAAACTTACAACCCGCTACATCATAACGGTGTTATGAAATCAAAAGTCCTGCTTGCGGTAAGCCTTGCAAAACGTTTTGATCTTCCAAAAGAAGAAATCGACAACTTGAGAATCGCAATGCTTTTGTACGATATTGGAAACCTTATGCTTCCGCAAGAACTTTTACAAAAAACAACTCCGCTTACGGAAGATGAAAAAAATCGTATAAAAACCCACCCGATTATAGCGGCAAGAGAAATTTTAAAACCGATAAGCGCAATACAAGATGTTATTCCAATCATTGAACATCACCACGAAAATTGGGACGGAACGGGATATCCCGCACACATTGCTCGAGAAGAAATTCCAATGACTTCACAAATTGTTCTTATCGTAGATGCATACTACGCTTTGACCGAACCAAGAACATACAGAGCGGAACTTACTCCGAAACAAGCCATTGATGTCATAAAACGTGATGCGGGTAAAAAATGGAACTCAGCACTTGTGCAAGAATTTATTACACTAATCGACATTGATACCTGATGAATGAAAAAGAACTGATAACGCTAATAAAATCAACGGTTAATTCCGAATACATAGGAGATGACTGTGCTTATTTAAAGGATTTGGGTATCGTTGTGACTCAGGACAGTCTTGTGGAAGGTGTTCATTTTTCACTTGATTTTATTACGCCTTATCAATTAGGTTTCAAATCCGTTGCTGTCAATATCAGCGATATTTGCGCCTCCGGAGCTGAACCCGAATATCTCACAATTTCCTTATCTTTGCCAAATTATGTTAATGAAAATTTTGTAAAAAATTTTTATGAAGGGGCAAAAGATGCCGCACAAAATGCAAAAATTGTCGGAGGAGATATTACGGGGAGCGACAAAATTTATATTTCCGTATGCGCAATAGGAAATTGCACAAAAAGAAAAATTTCATCAAGAAGTAATGCTAAAAAAGGTTATACAGTAATTGTTTCGGGCGAACACGGAAACAGTGCGCAAGGCTTAAAACTTCTTTTGAAAGGTGAAAAAGACAGGAATAAATTTACTGATGCACATCTCACGCCGCTTCCGCAATTAAAATTTTCAAAAGAAATTGCCGAAAACATAAATTGTGATTATGCAATGATGGATACCTCAGACGGTTTGGCAGATGCTTTAATACAAATTGCAAAATCAAGTGATGTAACGATTTCCGTCAAAACTTCAAAAATTCCGCACGACCCTTCGGTCGATTTGGAAACCGTTTTGTATGGCGGAGAAGATTATCAGCTTGTCGCAGTCGTACCCGAAGAAATTTTATCGAAAATTTCAGATTACACAATTATCGGAAAAGTCACAAATAACGGTTTCAAACTCATAATTGACGGAAAAGAAATAAATGATATTGACAAAAAAATATACAACCATTTTGAGGAGAAAAAATGAATTATAAAATAAATGCCATAATCCCCGCTGGCGGAACATCTTCGCGTTTCGGAAACACTAACAAACTTCTTGAAAAAATCAACGGAAAAGAAGTTATAAAATACACCGTTGATGCATTTAACGCCTCAAATGTTGACAACATAATAATTTGCGCAAACATTTCAATAATGGAAGAATTGAAAAAAATATTTGCCGATTATAAAAATATAAAAATAATTGAAGGCGGAGCTACCCGTCAGGAGTCTGTTTTCAAAGGATTACAGGCAGAAAACTGCGATTACATTTTAATCCATGACGGTGCAAGACCAATGATATCAACCGATTTAATCAATCAAACAATAGAAATGGTTAAGGATAAAAAAGCTCTAACCGTTGCGACAAAAACAATCGACACGATAAAAGAAGTTGTTGACGGCAAAATTATTCGCACGATTGACCGTTCAAAGTTGTATAATACTCAAACCCCACAGGCATTTGAGTATGAAATGATTTTAAATGCACATAAAAAACTTTTCGGACAAAATTTTACGGATGATGCGGGAATGCTTGAGGCACAAGGAATTGATGTTTATATCCTTAACGGAAGCTACAAAAATATCAAAATCACAACCCAAAACGACCTTGATATTGCAAAAATTTATTTAAAATAAAAAAATGACCATGAAAAATTCATGGTCTTTTTACTACTACTAACCTACATTTTACCAAATATGAGGAATCATTACATTATGCTTTTGTCGCTGCTTGTTTAATCAAACATTCTTTAGGATCAAGACCGTAGTCTTCCAATTTTTTGATTATTTCAGCGTATGTCAACCCTTTGAAAGGTACCGGATAACCTGCGATTGTTACTTTATATCCCGCAAATTCACCTTTTTCATCTGTTTCTACCGAGAAAGACGGAGTTAATTCGGGTAATTCTTTACCTAACTCAAGATTTTTTCTCAATTCGTTTTGAAATTCCTGAGTTTTTTCCGCAACTACTTCGGCTTTTCTTTCGTTTACTTTTTTAGCATCATCTTTTTTGTCGGTTGCTTCGGTCTTTTTAGCACCTGCAGCATTGGCTGCTTCTTTTGCAACAATTTTGTCATAAATTGCCATCAAATCGTTTGCCAACTGATGATCGGCCTGCCATCCTATCAATCCTAAGAATGTCGTACGTGACAAACCTTTGTTAATATTAGCTACATTTTGTTTGATTTCGTCATAGATACCCAATGCTTCTGCACGTCCAACAAGAGCGGGCAGCATATAGTTTTGAATATATTTTGTTTGAAGGCTGTCGTCAATATCATCAAATATTCTTGCGAAGAAACCACTGTTTCCGTCAGCGGTGTGTTTACCATAGTTATCTTCCCAGTGTTTAATGATTTCGATTACGTTGTCAGGTTTCAATTCCTGCAAACCTGCTTCCAAATCATCAGTATTTGTACCCAAGATTTCTACCGAATTGTAAATTTTGCTGCAAACATCTTCACATTCGGATTCTTTTGGAGTTGAAAGATTGGAAGGTTTGCCTGTATTAGTGTCTACTTCACCGGAGTTTTCGTTTGAAGTTCCTTGTGAACCTTGAGAACCCTGATCGTTATTTGTTTTTTCGCCTTTAATTTCGTTTGTAATTCTTTCTGCGACTTTTGAAACATTTTCTTTAATCTGAAGGACTTCACCTTTAATTGCTTCAACGTCTTCTTGAGTAAGTTTCTTTTCCTGCATACGTTTCAAGATTTCGTCTTTTTTAGCTTGAATTGTTTCAACAAGTTTTTTCAAATCTGATTTTTGTTTGTTTGTTAATTGTTTATCATAATTTGTGAGAATATTTGTGAGGCTGTTTTCCATTGAACCCAAAAGCTGAGCAACTGATTGAATATCAGATTGAATTTGAGCTTCAATTCTCATTTGGTTACCCATTTCCCAAGCGTTTTGAACACCCATTTGCTGAGCAATCGGATTTGTAGTACCTTGTGTCAAGTCAAAACCGAGCAAAAGCGGATTCCATTGACTGATATGATTAGGATCGGTAAATTTATAAGCAAGATAACGTTCCAAATCAGTCATCATCGGTTGACCATATTGAACATATTGTGTGGATTCGCCGAAATTTCTTGTCGTACCGTCTTTTAAATAATTAAATGCGGTAAGATTAACAGGAAATTTTGTTACGCCATAACCGGGAACGATAGTATCATTCAAGACACCCGGTCCGTACATAGATGAAATTCCCAAATTCCCCCAAGTCATTTCGATTTACTCCTTAATTGTTCCCCGTACTTATATAAAGTTTTTTTGTTATAAAAAATTGCATGAAACAACTGAATTTTCCATGCAATAACAGGCCAAAGCCCTTAGTTTACAAAGGTTTTAGCACTATTTACAAATCTTAACATTATACTCTTGCAAATCTTTTGAAACGGCGTTTATGTTGTTCGTCATCTTGGCGGTTATCGTTGTTTGCGTGGTAGGAAACGGCATTTTTGTAAGGTGAACCTTTTAAGTATTCTTTACCGCTGCCTGCAAATTTTTTCTGTTTAGTATCGGTAGCATCTTCACCACCCTGTAATGCGGCACCGACAACCGTCAACAAAGTACCGCCGGCATTAAGAATATCGTGTACAGTATCTTTGCGATTTGATTCTTTATTCGCTTTGTATTCGGCAAGTTGTTGTTCTTGAACCTTTTTAGCGATTTCTTCCATTTGAATTTTCATTTTTTCTTGCGCTTCAGGTCCAAAAAGTCTTTCTCTCATTTGTTCTTGTGTTTCGCTGATTGAACCGAGTTTTTCAAGTTCAACAGGTTTGATTTTGCCCGGTTCTTCGGCTTCACCTTGACTTGCCAAAAGTTCTTGATGTTCTTGGGTATTATTTTTAGCTTCAAGTGCTTCGAGCTGTTGAGTACTTTGAGCAGATTGTTCAACCGCATTTCTCATTTCCGCGTTTTGAACGGTATCGGCATTAGTAACATTTACCGTGCCTGATACAAAGCCGTTTTCACCGCCGACAATACCGCCCTGCTTTTGTTGTGCATCAGCTTCACGGGTAGTTTGTACGAGTTCTTCCGATGACATTTCTTCAAGCGGTTTATCCGTTTTAGCCTGTTTTGGTTGTTCATCGGGTTGAGTTGATTTATTTTGTTCTGCTTTTGATTTGCGTTGTTTGGCTTCAGCTTTTTTCTGTTTTTCTTCAGCTTTCTTTTGGGCTTTTTCGGCTTTTTGTTGTTCTTTAAGTTTTTTATCCTGTTCTTTTTTATCAGCTTTTGCTTTAGCTGCAGCCAATTTATTTCTTGCTTTATCTACTTTACCGTCTTTTGTATAATATACACCGTTCTTTTTGGAAGTGCCGTCAGGGTATTGAACGGTACCATCGGGTTTTTTAACGGTTCCGTCTTCATAGTGAATTGTACCGTCGGCATCTTTAGATTTTACTTTACCGTTTTCATCAGTAGAACCGACTTTTGCTTTATCTTTATTGGAATTGTTATCTGAGCCTTCTTTATTTTCTTCATTGCTTTTTTTAGATGAAGCCAACTGAGCAACACTTGAAATTGTACTTATTGCACTGCCGATTGTACCAATCATTTGTGCGGTATTTTCATCAGCAAGATTAAATTCCGTCATAATTTGACTTGCAGAGGACATTGTTTGACCAACCGCACTTGCAATTTGAGTAACTTTGCCGAAAGAAGATGCGGATTTGAATGCACTATCAGCATAGCTTACGGATTTGGTTGCAAGATCCGTGACTCTTGTTTTCATTAATCCTGAAGCAATATTTGTAACAGCAGAAGCTGCACCTGCAACTACGGAAATTTTGCTCATCAATCCGTTTGCTTCTTTACCTTGAATAGCTCTTACGTTGTTAACCATTTCGGCAGAAGATGCAACAATAGACAAGCCTGCGCTAACCGCACCCATAACATTGTTTGCGGCTCCGCCTGCACCGACCATTGCACCTGCAACACTGATTGCAGCAGTTCCAAGACCCATCAATGCGCCCATTGCATTACCGTTTGCAAGATTGATAATTGATTTTGTAACACCGCATGTTGCAACTCCGTAAGTACCGATATTGAATAATACCGTACCTGCTGCAACCGTTGCGGGCCATACGCTCATCATCATGATAGAACCTACGGATGCGGTCATTGAGAAAAGATTTTCTTGAACACCGACAATACCCAACTGTTTTGCTAATTTTTTCTGTTTATCCTGTTCTTTCTTTTCAGCCTCTTTGATTTTGGTTTGTCTGATTTTGCTCTTTTTCTCAAATTTTTTGTTATTTACTTTGGTAACTTTTTGAAGTCTTACAACTCTTGTCCTGTTTCTGTTAATTTTGCTGCCGAGAACTTTAAACTCACCGCTCAACATAGTAATCTGCTGATCGTTATCGGACAATTTTTTAACATTATCAGCCGTTGAAGTTTGAGAACTGTCGGTCATTTTAAAACCGTTAGATGCTCCGCCTTGTGTGCCTGTTTGTTCTTGCGATTGTCCTGCGGGAGCGGTTGTTTGTTTTTGTTGTTCTTCCGCTTCGATTTTTTCGTTTTCGGCAACCAATTCTTCGTAACGAACAAGTAATTCTTCCTGTTTTTTTGCAGCTCTTTCGGATTCTTTTGTCATTCTGATAATTTCTTTTTCATCAGATTTCATTTGTTTCATTAATTTTTTAGTTTCTTTTTCAAGTTGCTTTTCATCTTTATCGGTATCTTTAAGAACTTTTTCCGAATCTTTACCGGTTTCTTCACCGTCAGCAGCTATATCGTCAACTGTATCCTGAGCTTTGTCGGTATCCATATCCTGTTTCTTTTCGGATTTTGCACTTTTACCTGAAGTTTTAGTTTCTTTTTTAATTTCGTCGTCATTTTCGATAGCTTTTTCAGGATTTGTTTCGGAAGTTTTTTGTTTTTCTTCGCTTTCTTTTACATTTTTAACAGTTTTACTATCTTCATCAGCCGGAGTTTCTTCAACTGCTTTCGCATCACTTTCACTAATCTGAGCAGCTCCGCCCGTAACAGATTCATTATTGTTTTCAACAACGGGTTGTCCTTCGCTGCCTTCTACGGTTTGTTCTTCGGTAGTTTCGGTAACTTCGTTGTTTGCATCATCATTTTCATCTGCATTTGCGGATTCGTATTTTTCAGCTTCTGTTTGTTCGCCCGTAATTTCCGAGATTTGAGCATCAATAGAGTTCATTCCGTTAATAGCGACTTCTTCGTTAGCGGTTGAAGCATCAACAGATTTTAATGCAACTTCAGGCAAAGGAGTTTTTGCTGCCGCCTGTGCTTCTGCACCTATTGCTGCACTTATTCCGCCTCTTGCAATATGCCACATACCCAAAACTCTCAAAGGAGGTACAAACATGCCTGCTGCAAGATATTCCAAACCTACCGTTATACGGTATTTACCCATTTTGAACAAAGTACCGCCGTTTGCACCTGTAAATGCTAATTTTTCAACATCTTCGGGAATAATTTCATCTTTATATTTTGTATCGTTTTCAAGAGCTTCCATTTCTTCAGGCAATGCTTTTGCAATTTGTGATTTTTGCGGAGCAACTGCAGCTTTGAAAGTTTCGGTATCCTGTGCTTGTTCAGCTTTAAGAGCCTCAATAGCACTTGTGTTTTGTTCTATAATTTGTTTATTAGTTTCAATTTCTTTTTTGTTTTCGGGGGTTTGTTCATCATTATTTTCAACACCGAATTGTTCGGCAAGTTCTTCGGCTTCTTTACCGCCCTGGAGTTCATCAATTTTTTCTTGAGCCTGTTTAATTTCCTGTTCTTTTGTACTGATTTCCTGCTGACGTCTTGCTTCTTCTTCTTTGTATTCTTTAACCATTTTAGCAACAAGTTTTTCTGCACTTTCTGCAAAATCCTTATCATCAGCAGACATTTTAAGATTTTGAGCAGATGTTTTAACTTCGTTGAGAAGGTCATTGTTAATTTCACCCGCATCTTTAATCAAACCCAAAACATTTTCGTCATTTACGATAAAATCATCTTCTTGTGTTGTATTTTTTTGTTCTGCGGCATTTTTGTCTTCGGCATTGTTATCGGTATCGGGAACATTTCCTGCACCTGCATCAGTACCTTCGGAGGCTTGAGTTTCGGCTGTTTTCATTTCGCCCGTTTCTTCGGTTGCTTCGCACTCACCGCTGTTAGGATTTGCAAGCATGGATTCAACACCCAAAACTGATGCAATATCATTTACGCTTCCCGAGGTTTGTTCGGTGTATTCTTTTGTTTCATTACCGATTTTACTTGCTTCCTGAGCAACTGCTTTACCGTTAGCCATAGCAACGATAGCTCTCAAAAATCCCATTTCTTGAGTAACCGTATCGCGTGTAGATTTGTAATTTGCTTCTGATGTATAATCAGCAAGTGTATCGGCAATTTCTATCGTTTCATCGGCAAGTTTTTCGCCCAAAACCGCAAGAATATTGATATCATTCAAAGACATTGCAATTTTGTTTTTGTCCATAGTAAAATCAGAAGATTTGTGATTTTTTTCCTGAAGCATGCCTGTTATTTGAGCATATTTACGAGCTTCAGAATCGGTTAATTCTTCACCGTTATTAATTTTATCCTGTAAATGACGCCATTCTCTGATTTTTTCTTCGTATTCTTTTAATTCATCAAGTTTGCTTTGCCGGCTTTCAAGAAAACTTTTTTTGTTCTTAGCGGTTTCACCAAGCATATCTTGAATTTTATCATCAATTTTTTCTCTTTTTTCTTCGCATTTTTCAATATGTTTTTGAGCTTTCGGAACAAGTTCAAGGAACGGTTCTTTTTCCGTAGTGGTTTCACCCGTACCTTCTTCATCTTCTCCGCCTTCATAGTTAGCCCCTGAAGATTCGATAATTGAATGTGCAATATCAATAATATCCTGAGGAATATTAACCCCTTCATTTTCCATTTGGATAATTTCTTCGGGAGAATATTTTCCCCAAACAGGATCAAGTTTCAAACCGTTTCGAACAGCATATGCTTCTATAGAAGATTTAGTACCGATAAAATGTTTATTCAATTCTGTAAGGTTTGAAGTATAACATTTTACTTCTTTTTCAACATATTTGATTGAACCGTCAGGCTGCTTTTCTTTTCTCTTTACTTTTTTTGTTTCGCCGGTTTCTTCCAGTTTGACGTCATGTTTAAGGTTGTATGCGTTTGTTGTAACGAAAGGTGCGGCATTGTGACGAATTTTATCTCCGTTGTCATCTAAAAGGAAATTGCCGCATTCATCTTTTTCATAAATAATTTCATAATCAACTTTATCTGCACAATACTTTAAAAAGGAATTTTTGGTAGCTCTGTCCATCAACGCATAAAGACGCAATGCTTCTTTATACGAAATTTGTATGCCTTTTACTTCGTAGTAAAAGTCTTGAAACATTTCAAATTTATTTTGTAAACCGTTTATTCGCATACCCTTGTTTCCTTAATAGTTTTATCGGCTTTTAAGGGGGTTTACTTTAACAAATAGAATACTTTTGTAAATAAAATTTACAAAGTGTTACAATTTGATTAATATAAAAATAAAGAATAAAATTTTAATATGGAAATTGTAAAAATAAAAATAGACAATCTTATTAACAAAAGACAATTAGCGATACAGATGTTCGGAATAGTTGCGGCGGGTATAATCGGTTTAATATTTATGCCGATATCCGTCAAGTCGGTACTGTTTTTGATTGCAGGAATATATACGGCATTTATACTGATAAACAATTATATAATTTTGGACAAATTAATTGATAATAATATTAAATCATTGGAGGTAAATAAATGACAACGGAAATTTTGCAAGATATATTACTTGCTTTTGTTTGTATTGTTCTGATTTGGGCTATTAACAGAATGACTCAACCGCCCGCCGAATTCAGAAAACCTAAAAACAATCAATAAAAAAACTCCCTTAAAGGGAGTTTTTTTATAAATGTTTTTCGATATTTGAAATAATCGTTGATTTTGGCATCAAGCCGACAAGTCTTTCGAGGGCTTTGCCGTTTTTGAAAACCAACAAACTCGGAAGTCCGCTGATTGAATAGTTTTGTGCGGTTTGCAAATTTTCGTCGGTATTAACCTTTACAAATTTTACTTTGCCTGCAAATTCTCCCGCAACTTCTTCCAAAATCGGTCCCAATTTACGGCATGGACCGCACCAAGGTGCCCAAAAATCCACAACTACCGGTTGTTCACAATTCAAAACTTCGGTCTCAAAACTTGCATCATTAATGTCTATTGCCATTTTCTTCTCCTTTTGCTTTTGATATAATACCATATAATTTATTTTTATGCTATTATCTTAACAGAATTCTTATAGGATAAAAAAATGGTTAGGAAAAAAGTAATAGAAATAGTCCTCGATACGGAAACTACAGGTTTGGACTATACGAAGGAGAGAATGGTTGAATTTGCCGCTGTCAGACTTGAAAACGGCAAAATAAAAGATGAATTTCAAACTCTTATAAACCCCGAACAACATATCAGAAAATCCAGTATCGCAATCCACGGGATTACACCCGAAATGGTTGCAGATGCACCGACGGAAGCGGAAATCATGCCCAAAATTTTGGAATTTATCGGCGATTATCCGATTGTTGCGCACAACTGTATTTTTGACTATTCGTTCTTAAACGAAGCAAGCCTCAGAACAACGGGAAAAGAAATTGAAAACCCGAGAATTGATTCTCAACAAATGTTCAAAGAAATATATCCCGATCTTTTTTCTCACGGATTGGAAGCATTAACGGAAAAGTTCAAAGTCGAACTTAACAATCATCACAGAGCAATGGCTGATACAATGGGGCTTGCGCTTGCTTACCCGAAACTTAAAAAATTATATTTGCAAAAATACGATTGGGAAGTCAAACAGTTAGACAATATCGAATATCTTTTTGAAAGATTTTTAAGAATACAACAGACCGTAACAACTCTTCAATCCGAACTACAGGATTTGAAATCCGTATTCAAACTGTATTTTGAACAGGGCGGAAAACCAATCTGCTCTCAATCGGGTGAAACTCTTGTTTATAACACAAAACAATCGTTCGGATACGATTTACATCAGATAAAAGATGTCTTGGAAGAAGTCGGTGCTTTGGATAAAGCGGTAAAAGTCAATACAGGTTTTATTGACAGACTTGTCGGCGGCTGCAGACTTGATGAAGAAAAGAAAGAAATCATCAAAGACGCACGTCAGGAAATCACCGAAACGCGAAATATTCAGATTATAAAGGCAGGAAAATAATGAATAAATTTATTGAATTTTTTAAAGAACCGCCGTCAAAACCGGTTACAATGAGCGAGGAAGAAGTAAAAAAGACTTATGCACATTTCAGATGGAGAATTTTTTACTCAAGTTTTATAGCTTACGTAGTATTCCACATTTGTCGTAAAAACATTGCGGTAGCACTGCCTTCAATGGGTGAAGCGCTGCATCTTTCAAATACCGAATTGGGTATTTTAGGGTCAACGCTTTACGTAACTTACGGTATCGGAAAATTTATCAACGGCGTTATTGCGGATAAATCAAACGTAAGAACATTTTTACCTACGGCATTGATTTTATCGGCAATATGTAATATTTGCTTTGTTTTGAGTGCATTATTCATAACTCCGGGTCACGTATCATTTTTCGGGTTGCCTTCCGCAACCGTTTTATTGTGGGTAATGGCTTTCTTTTGGGGTGCTAACGGCTGGTTTCAATCCTGCGGATTTCCGCCGGTTGCAAAGAGTTTGTCCTATTGGTTTTCAAACTCGGAACGCGGAACAAAATGGTCAATTTGGTCAACTTCACACCAGATTGGGGTATTTGCCGCTGTAATGATTTCGGGTATCGTAATTGACAAATTCGGTTGGATGGCTGCATTTTATATTCCTGCAATAATTTGTATTGTTGTCGGTATCTGGTTGTTCGACAGACTTCGCGATAAACCGCAGAGTTTGGGGCTTCCCGATGTTGAAAAATTCAGAGAAGAACCCGTTAAATGTGACGAACCCGCAGAGGACGAGGACAAACGTTCATATTTCCAAATTTTCAAAGAACATATTTTGTGCAACCCGATTATATGGATGCTTGCGATTGCATACATTTTTGTTTATATAATCAGATTTGGAACGGAAGATTGGCTTGTAAAATATCTTGTTGAAGTAAAAGGAAACTCCTTGACGGTTGCAAGTTCAAAACTCAGTTCGCTTGCGCTTGTCGGAGCATTCGGGGCAATACTTGCGGGGATTATTTCCGATAAAATTTACAAAGGCAACAGGACTCCGATTAACATTGTATTTTTAATCTGTTTGATTATGAGTTTGCTTGCATTTGCTGCAAACCCCGCATCACGCGGATATATGGATTACATTTATGCGGCTATGATAGGTATGTTTACGGCAGGTCCGCAAATGCTTATCGGCGGGCTTTGCGCAGTCGAAAGCAGTTCCAAAAAAGTTGCCTCGGCATCTATCGGATTTACGGGAATTTTCGGCTACGTAGGTGCTGCACTTTCTTCGGGCGGTACGGGTTTTGTTGTTGACAAATTCGGCTGGAACGGTGCAATAGGATTTTGGATGGTTTCAACAATGATTTGCGTTGTCATCTGCACAATCCTCTTGATTTACGAAAAGGCACGGAAAAAAGTTAAAGTTTGATAATTACAAATCAGTTTATTGTATCTAACTTTTAAAAAAGGGAAATTATTATAATGTGCGTTTGTGGCGCATCAAAACTTCTTATAATCACCACTTAACGAAACAGCAACAAAGCGAATTTTGTCTGAGCGGTAAAGTCTTGATAACATGATGAGATTGCTACGTCCTCACTAACGTTCGTTCTCGCAATGATACTAAAGTATAGCGAGTTAATTCGCTTCTGGTTGAGTTTAGTGGTGATTAAGTTATATGCGTGTTTTTCTTTCTTATCCAATATTCTTTCTTTTTCCGTCGCAATGAAAAAGAAAGAATATTGGTGAGGGGCGTGATGGCTCACAGCCCCACATATAAGACAGAAGTATCATTATAAAAAATACATAAGTATTTTTTTTATAGTATAATCTTTCTATGAATAAAAAATTATATGTAATATCAGGTTCGTCAGGTGTCGGAAAAGGCACTGTTATAAAAGGATTTTTAAACAGAAATCCGGAGTTTATACTGTCAGTATCCTGCACAACAAGACTTCCGCGCGAAGGCGAAGTCGACGGGAAAAATTATTTTTTCCTGTCAAAAGAAGAATTTCAAAATTGTATTGATGAAAACAAATTTCTCGAATGGGCGGAATTTGCGGGAAATCGTTACGGCACAAAGAAAAAATATATTGAACAATGCCTTGAGGAAGGTAAAAATTTAATCCTTGAAATCGACACCCAAGGCGCACTTCAGGTAAAAGAACAAATGAAGGAAGCTGTGCTGATTTTTATAGCCCCTCCTTCACTTTCAACGCTCGAAAATCGTCTGAGAGGACGTCATACCGAGGACGAAGCTACTATCCAAAAAAGGCTTGACGAAGTAAAAGAAGAACTTAAACGTGCCGAAAACTTTGACTATAAAATAATTAATGACGATTTGGAAAGAGCAATTTGCGAACTTGAAAAAATTATCGGAGATACCAAATGCTGAGCGGAAAAACCATTCTTTTGGGAATTACGGGCGGAATTGCGGCATACAAAATTTGCGAACTTATCCGAATGTACAAACGCGCAAACGCAACGGTAAAAGTGGTTTGTACTCCGAATGCAATGAATTTTGTAACTAAATTAACCCTGCAAAATTTGTGTAAAAACAATGTTTACGTTCAGGAATTTGAGGTTAAAGATTTCAATCCCGAACATATTTCGCTTGCTGATGAGGCGGATATTATGGTAATTGCTCCCGCAACCGCAAACACAATCTCAAAAATTGCCAACGGTATTTGCGATAACCTTTTGACATCAATCGCATGCGCGTTTAAAAAACCCGTAATCATTGCACCGGCAATGAATTGCAATATGTGGGAAAATCCCATTGTTCAACAAAATCTAAAAAAACTTCATCATACAATTTTAGAACCAGAAACGGGATTTTTGGCTTGCGGTTACAAGGGCAAAGGCAGGTTGTGTTCTCTGGATAAAATTTTTGACAAAACCGTTGAATTATTAAACTATAAACCGCTTAACGGTAAAAAAATCATTATAACCTCGGGTGGAACGATTGAAGAAATAGACCCTGTGAGATACATTTCAAACTATTCTTCGGGCAAAATGGGACTTGCGCTTGCTGATACCGCAAAAAGTTTCGGGGCTGACGTTACTTTGATTACCACAAAAGATACCAAAAGAGATTATGAAGTTATAAAAGTTAAATCCGCACTTGATATGAAATCCGAAGTCGAAAAGAAATTTGATAAAGCTGATATCGTGATTATGGCGGCGGCAGTAGCGGATTACAGGGCAAAAGAAATTTCCCCGCAAAAACTCAAAAAATCTCAAGATGATGAAATAACTCTTACATTCGTCAAAAATCCCGATATTTTAAAAGAAATTTCCGCCCAAAAAACATCACAAACCATTGTCGGATTTTGTGCGGAAAGCGAAAATCTGCTTGAAAACGCTAAAGAAAAAATTGCCTCAAAGGGTTGCGACTATTTAATCGCAAACGATATTTCACGCAAAGATATCGGTTTTTCGAGCGATTATAACGAGGTTACAATTTTGGACAAAAACGGCGGTATAAAACAACTTGAACGTGCCGACAAAATGTCGATTGCAAAACGGATTTTGGATTATATTAATTAACACAATTATACATACAATTAATTTCAATAAGCAATGTCACCCTGAACTCGTTTCAGGGTCTAACTCCGATAAGATCCCGAAACAAGTTCGGGATGACAAATTTATCTAAACAGAGCATAAAGGAATAATATTAATGAATAAATACGAATTGATAAAAAAAATTGAACAATTTGCACCGCCTGAAACTCAGGAAAAATGGGACTGTTCGGGTTGGCTTGTTGAAACGGATAAGAAAGATGTCAATCGCGTTATGCTTTGCCTTACGGTTACAGAGGATATTATAAAACAGGCAAAAAATTGCGATATGATAATTTCTCACCACCCGTTGTTTTTTGTCCCGCTCGATTTTAAAGGTATTGATATTTATTGCGCACACACAAATCTTGATTTGGCGCAGGGCGGAACAACAGATACGCTTGTTGACGCGTTGTTCGGCAATATTGAACGTAAAACTGACGGATTTTTAAGATATGTTCAAAAAGATTTGACGGTTGAGGAGCTTTTGAAAATTTTGAAAAAAATTTCGCCAAACCTCAGGTATACAAATAATAACGGGCAAAAATCAGTGCATAAAATCGCGTTTTGCGCGGGGAGCGGATCAGAATTTATTTCTCAAGCAGTCGAGAATGGTGCGGACGCTTTTATTACGGGAGATGTAAAATTTCATACCGCGCTTGAATGCCCGATTTTGTTGTTTGATATCGGACATTTTGAAAGCGAAATTATGGTGTTGAAAGTTTTTGAACGCTTGATAAACGGTGATGCGGAAGTTTTGTTCGCAAGCGAACAAAGTCCGTTTATGTATTACCAAGGGTAATCAGGTGCAATTTTCCAACCGTCAAGCATTATAAGTGCTCCGCAAAATTGACCCTTACCTGTCGGCTTGCACCCTCTTGCAACATAAGTTCCGCTCAAACCTGACAGCTCATTCCTGCTAAATCCTTGTCCTGCAAAATATAATCCCGATTTATTTACTTTACCGTACCAACTGCCGCTTGTACCGTTTTTTGCAGCATAAATCATAAATATATCTTTCCCAATGGTATTTGGATTGGATTTGCCATTCAAATCCACAATAAATGATACAACAGTTCCGTTATTTTCAGAAACCATTTGAACCACAACACCGTTTACCAAAACAAAGCGGTATTTGCTGTACGTTCCCATATCATTTTCTGATTTATCCATATTATATATTTTATCGGGAATACACTTGCTCGCATCAATACCACAATCGCTAACTGCTGTTTTGAGATACGGCAACAAATATTTTTCCGCAAATATTTTACCCTTTGAATATTGTTCCTCAGAATTCCAAGCGATATCAGGTATCTCCCAAGTTTCCAAAAGTCCATTTTCGGTTTCTGACATGCGAACTGCCTGATAAAGTATACTGTATGTTTGTTTAAGGCGGTTTACGGTTTCATGCTTTTGGTAGTTTTTTATCAATGTCGGCAAAGTCACTGCCGAAACTACTCCGATAACACCAAGTGTGATTAAAACTTCGGCCAAAGTAAAACCTCTTATTAACTTTAATATCATAATACCTCCATTTCTATACATAATATAATTATTATTATAAAAACTAATAATAATTATATATACTAATTATACAATATTGTTGGAGTATTGTCAAGAGTTATAATAAGCAAATGGATAAGCAAGAGTTTCAGGAAAAATACGGGCTTGATTTGAAAGTTGCCCGAGTCAGACACAAAATGACACAGGAACAATTAGCGGAATTGGTGGATTGTTCTTCCGTGCATATCGGATACATTGAAAGAGGAAAGCAGTGCCCGACAGTTTTTCAATTCCTTAAAATGGCGCGCGCTCTTGATATTGATTTAAATGAATTTTTTAAAGAGTTCTAATAACGATTTATCGTAACAAAAAAGAGGCACCCCTTACGGAATGCCTCTTTATCATTAAGAATATTTACTAAGCCATAAGTTCTTTTACTTCTGCGGCAAAGTTTTTGGGATCAAGTTTAATTCCGGGGCCCATTGTTGTTGACAAGTAAACCGATTTTACAAAAGTACCTTTTGCTGAAGACGGTTTTGCTCTCAAAACTGCATCTGCAAGAGTTGCGTAGTTTTTCAACAAATCTTCTTCGGAAAATTCGATTTTACCAACGGGGCAGTGAATCATGCCCTGTTTGTCGGCTCTGTATTCAACTTTACCTGCTTTAGCATCTTTAACGGCTTTAGCTACGTCCATTGTAACGGTTCCTGTTTTCGGGTTCGGCATCAAGCCTTTAGGTCCTAAAACACGACCCAATTTACCCAACATACCCATACAATCAGGTGTTGCAATCAAGGTATCAAAATCAAACCAACCGCCTGAAATCTTATCAATGATTTCTTCAGCTCCTGCAAAATCTGCGCCGGCATCTTTTGCTTCAGTTGCTTTAGCACCCTTTGCAATAACACAAACTTTAACCGTTTTACCCAAACCTGCGGGCAATACAACGGTAGATCTGATTTGCTGATCGGCTTGACGAACGTCAATACCTAATCTCATGTGGCATTCAACCGTTTCATTGAACTTAGAAACTTCTTTAGAAATTTCTTTCAATTTTTTAATAGAATCAACTGCAGTTGCGGGTTGAGCAAAGTCAGCCAACATTTCCTGCATTTTTTGTTGTTTTTTAGTTAATTTACTCATTTTTATTCCTTTCATGGTATTTGCGGACAAATGTCCTTCCATTTTTTACCCTGACCCTACAAGGGAGAGGAAAGCGGTTATTCTGCTTTTACAGTAACACCCATAGCTCTGCAAGAACCTTTAATCATGTTCACTGCAGCTTCCATAGATGTTGCATTCAAGTCGTTCATTTTGATTTTTGCGATTTCTTCAAGCTGAGCCTGAGTAATTTCACCGACTTTATCCTTGTTAGGAGTCGAAGATCCTTTAGGCAAGTTTAAAGCCTTTTTGATAAGAACAGGAGCCGGAGGCGATTTTACGATAAAAGAAAAACTTCTGTCTTCGTAAACATCAATAACAACCGGAATAATGTATCCTGCTTGAGATTCTGTTTTAGCGTTGAATTGCTTACAGAAATCCATGATGTTAACACCGTGCTGACCCAAAGCCGGACCTACCGGGGGTGACGGATTTGCTTTTCCTGCTTCAATTTGAAGCTTGATTTTTCCTACTACTTTCTTTGCCATTTTTTTCTCCTTTTGTGGTAATAACGGGGGCGTCCCTTCCACATTGTTTGTACATCTGTCGGATATTCCGACTAACAAAATCTTTATAATTTTTGTATCTGTTTGTATTCCAGCTCAACGGGCGTTTCACGACCGAAGATTGAAACATTTGCACGAAGTTTTGATTTGTCGGGATAAACTTCGATAATATCCGCGATAAAGTCTGCGAAAGGCCCTGAAGTAATTCTGACTTTGTCGCCTGCTTTAACATCAAGTTCAATTTTTTGAGTTGTTGAAGTTGAGCGGTTAATAATCTTTTTGATTTCACTTTCGCGGGCAGGTATCGGACGTTTTTCCGAACCGACAAACTTCGTAACACCCGAAGTATGTCTTACAACATACCAGCCGTCTTCGTCCATAATCATTTCGACAAGAACATAGCCGGGGAATACTTTTTCTTCGCGTTCCTGTTTTTTACCGTTTTTCAACTGGGTAACAGTTTTTTGAGGAACTTCAATTCTAAAGATTTTGTCGCTCATGTTCATATATTCAATACGTTTTTCAAGGTTAACTTTTACTTTGTTTTCGTAACCCGAATACGTATGAACTATATACCAGCGTTTTTCACTTTTTTTAGCTTTAGCTTTCTCTGCTTGAGCATCGGCTTCAATCTGAGCCTGTTGAGCTTCCAAAGCCTTATCTTCATTCAATTCTTCTGCCATAGATTTTTCTTTTTTAGTCATAAGCCACCTTTTTCCGACTATTTGATTAGTCCGAGAATACCTTTAAAAATTATATCCATTAAATAAACCGCTACGGTAAAAACAAAAACAATAGCAATAACAAAAACTGTTTCCGCAACAACCTGACGTCTTTCGGGCCAGCTTATTTTGCCCCATTCGGTTCTTACACCGCGAAAATAGGTTTTTACGGAATTTGTTGTGTTTTCAATCCAAGAAGGAGTATCTGATTCTATCATTTTTATTTCCTTTTTATAAATCGCGCCCTGAAGGACTCGAACCCTCGACATCCGGTTTTGGAGACCGACGTTCTACCAACTGAACTAAGGACGCAAGTCGGAGGGCAGGATGTATGGAAGTTCGTATGTATGGCTGATAATTATCGCTATACCTCTATACATCTATACCTCCATACGTCTTACTTCGTTTCCTTATGCGCTGTGTGTTTTTTGCAAGTCGGACAATATTTGTTCAACTCAAGTCTTTCTTTAATATTTTTTTTGTTTTTTGTCGTTGTGTAGTTTCTTTCCTTGCAATCTTCACAAGCTAAAACTACCATTCTGTCATTTTTTCCTTTGATACCCATTTTATTTTTCCTTTATTTTTGACCTTTTTAAAATAGAATGTGAACTCATCACATTCTACATTTTCGGCTTACCATTCTATAATAAACCAAACAAAATTAAATTGCAAACAAATGTTAAAATAAATTAATGTAAAAGTTTGATAAGTAAGATAGGTTTGATAAGTACGTATAAAAATTGAGAAACTTAAAAAAGTTCCCCAATCTTTAATAAAATATTTATACTTATCTGATTGAATAATCAGCCATATTCTGCCTGTCAGCCGAATAAGAAGTCGGCATGTCATAACTTCCGAAAGAATCCGATCTGAGTTTTTCCATATAAACCTGACCGTTTTTAACAATTTGCTGCTGCTGAGTCAAGTTCTTTTCAAGATTTGTCAAAACCTGTTCGGCATAAAGTTCTGCACCCTCTTTTGTTTTCATGGCTTCTTCGGTCGCTTGAACTCTTATGCTTTCGGCTTCCTCCATTGCTTTGCGCTTGATTTCTTCGCATTCCTGCTGAACCTGAGCGACAATTCTTGCCCCTTCTCTTTCCAAATCTTTTTTGTAATTAGATTCGGACAATTTTCTGTCTGCCTCACGCTGAGCATCTTGAACAATTTTTTCGGCTTTTTGTTGAGCCTCAATCTGTAATTCTTCTCTGCGTCTTAAAAATGCCCTTGCCTCTTGAACTTCAACAGGCAACGACGCATAAATTCTATCTATTAATGTTTCAATTTCTTTTGTTTTTACTACGGTAAATTTACGCGGAATAATAGGGAAACCTTCCTCCAAAGAAATCTCCAGCATCTTTAATAAATCATATACTCCGTTTTGTTGCTGCATAACAATATCCCTTTCTGATTACATTCTACATAAGCGAATATTAATTGTCAAATAAATTTTGAGAGTTGTTAAGATATTCAAAAACAGGCTCGGGAACAAATTTTGAAATATCACCGTTATTAAGAAATATTTCTTTAATTGTACTTGATGAAATAAAATTGTATTTAGGTTTTGTCGTCAAAAATACGGTCTTTACATCAGGTGCTAAAGCACTGTTTGCCTGTGACAGCTGCATTTCGTATTCAAAATCCGAAACCGCACGAAGCCCTCTTATCAAAACCGTAGCCCCTTTTTTGTGAGCATAATTTATCGTAAGCCCTTCAAACGCATCAACCTTAACATTCTCAAAATTTTTAACACTTTTTTCAATCAATTCGACTCTTTTATCAACGGGCAAAAACCCATGTTTTTGAGAATTGTGTGCAACCGCAATAATAACCTTGTCAAACATGCCTGACGCGGTTTCCAATATATCAAGATGTCCTTTGGTAATCGGGTCAAAACTCCCCGGATAAATTGCTATTTTCATAAAACTATTATATTACAAAAAAATTACCAAGGATAATCTTTTTCAATTTTCCAACCGTCAAGCATAATAAGTGCAGAACATACATATCCGTTGTAATATGAAGTTGATTTTTTACAAGCTAATCTGTTGTTTGACAACCCCAAACCGCTTAATAATTGCTCGCGTGTATATGAAGTTTTTTCATGTGCTCCTACAGGATAACATCCCTGTTTATATCCGGTATTTCCCCAATTCGCTTGAAAATAAAATATATCTTTGCCCACTCGATTTGGACCTTTTTTACCGTTTAAATCAACCCAATAAGCCAATCCTGTTCCGCTTGCGTGTAACCAGTAATACCCCGAATACCCGCTTGCAGTTACAAAGGAAACGTGGGCATTATCTGAGTTTACCAAACTGTTTGCAGTACTTGTACCAAGTGCCATTACATTATCAGCCCAACATTCGTTTGATGTCGGAATACATTTTTTAATTGTTTTTATATATGGGAATAAATAATTTTCACCAAAATAAGTTGCTCTGTCTTGCGCAGTATCAAAATCGGCAAAATTCCAAGTCTCCATTATTCCATGGTCACTCTCCGCTTTTTGCATTGCCTGAGCAAAATCCGTGTATGCTTTTTTAAGCTGAGTAACCGTCACATGCTTTTGATAATTCGTAATCAATATTGGCATTGTTACTGCCGCAACGACTCCGATAATCCCGAGAGTGATGAGGACTTCGGCGAGGGTGAAAGCAGCTTTCTTTTTGGAGGTATAGTTGTTATCGGTGCTTGCACACGAAATATTATTCATGTCATTACGAGCGTTCGCAGAACGCGTAGTAATCTCATTTAATTTAATATAATGAGATTCTTCGCTTTGCTCAGAATGACTTACCAAATGCCTGCCTTCTTGCCTTTCGTTCTTCCCGCCCTCTAAACTCAGCTTCTTTGCCGCTTTTTGCTTAGTTTCATTCATAATCCGCTCCTTTTATTTATAAACTACAATTTATATATTTAAATTATAACTTATTGTATTAATAAAGTCAAGCATATAAATTTAAACTATGGATAATGAAAAATTATTAAAAACTTTCGGTTTAAACATTAAAATTGAACGCTTGAAAGCAGGACTGTCACAGGAGAAAGTTGCGGAAAGTCTTAATTTCAGCTCGGTTTATATTTCAAACGTAGAAGGCGGAAAACACAATGTATCATTAGTTAATGCCGAAAAATTCGCAAAATTTTATCAAAAATCACTTGATTATCTTTTGACAGAAAAAGCCTAAAAAACTTCATTATCCGAGGGAAACGCGCCTGATTTAACATCTTCATCAAATTTTTTGGCGCAATCAAAAATCAGAGATTTCATATCTCCGTATTTTCTTGCAAATTTCGGAGTAAATTCACAATATTTTCCGAAAACATCATCACTAACCAAAACCTGCGCTGTACAATATCTCCCCGCACCGCAAGAAATTGTCGGAATGTTCAAATTTTCCGTTATTAATTTTGCTGACTGTTCGGGAACCATTTCCAAAACAACCGAAAATGCACCCGCCTTTTCCAATTCTTTTGCCTGACGCAAAATTTCACGTGCGGAATCTTCTGTCTTGCCTTGAATTTTATAACCGCCCAATGTATTCAAGAATTGTGGTGTAAAACCCAAGTGAGCCATTACGGGAATCCCCGTACTAACAAGTCTTTTCACAACATCAAGAATATAATCGCTATACCCTTCAATCTTAACCGCATTTGCACCCAAACGTATCATTTCACCGCAATTTTTTACCGCGGTCGAAATATCCGTATGATAGCTCAAAAACGGCATATCAGTCACAACCATAGCGTGATTGACACCTTTAGCAACGGCTTTTGTAAAAATCGCCATTTCATCAACACCAACGGAATGCGTAGTTTCATAACCCAAAGCCACCATTGCCAAACTGTCACCGATTAAAACGACATCAACACCCGCCTCATCAATATATTTTGCGGTTGAATAGTCGTAAGCCGTCAATACGGAAAACTTTCCGCCCTCATCTTTAACCTTTTGCAAAGTATTTACGGTTATTTTTTTAGGCATAATTCTTTTTCCGCCTCTTTACGAAAAAATCCTTTTTCGCTCTTAAGCTCTTTTCTGTACCAGTAGTAAATTGCACGCGCAACACGATTTGAACTGTGTCTTATCAAACCTTCTTTATTATCTTCAATAAGTTTTTTGGAGAATATTTTAACACCTGCTTTTTTAACATTTTCAACATCAAGTTTTACGGGATAAGAACCCGACATTTGATATTTCTGCGAAGGATTGGCAGGTAAAAAGTCATTAACCAAAACCGTATCAATAATATTACGACTGCCCGCATGGCGCATCAATGCGTTTACGTGATCGGAAACAGCATAACCGTCAGTTTCTCCCGGCTGGGTCATAATATTGCAGACATAAATCTTTTTTGCATTCGATTTTGAAATTTCTTGTGAAATCTCACTTATCAAAAGATTTGGAATAACACTTGTATAAAGGCTTCCCGGTCCTAAAATAATCAAATCCGCATCTTTTATTGCGGTAAGAACATCATCAAGTGCCTTACAATTTTGCGGATCGGTAAACAATCTTTTAATCTTACCGTTAGCCTCGGGGATATTAGATTCCCCATGAATAATTCTTCCGTCCTCCATTTCGGCAACCAACTTCATATCGTCAAGAGTTGAAGGCAAAACGCGTCCGCGAATGGAAAGAACATTTGAGGATTCTTTTACCGCACGAACCAAATCACCGGTAATTGCACAAAGAGCTGTCAAAAAGAGGTTTCCGAAACTGTGACCCTCAAGCCCTTCACCTGCTTTAAAACGATACTGAAACAGCTTGGTAATCAAATCTTCATCATCAGCAAGTGCCGCGATACAGTTTCTTATATCTCCGGGTGGCAAAACACCCATTTCTTCACGCAATCTGCCCGAACTTCCGCCGTCATCACCAACGGTAACAACTGCGGTAATATTATTCGTAATATGTTTTATTCCGCGAAGAAGCATTGAAAGTCCCGTACCTCCGCCAACCGCAACAATTTTCGGCCCGCGATTAAGTTTTCTGCGTCTGTAAAGATTTTCCAATAACGAATGATTATTGGTTTCATCAAGCATGGAAAGGTTGGTTTTTTGCCAGCCTTTAAAGAAAAATCCCGCCCCGAACATAACAATAGCAAAAGCAAGCCATTCGGTTGAAATATTCATTGCAATTTTTCGGATAAATTCCATTGTATAAAAAATCGGCTTGATATCAAACAATATCAATATACCGAGTGTCATCATAACCGCACCCAAAAATATCAATGCGAACCATCTTTTTACCTGTAATCCGGGGACAAGCCACATCATATCTTCAGGCATTTTCATACTTTTTCTTATATTTTTAATCACCATAATTTACTCCACCCAGCCTGACAAACAAGCGTTTTTGTAATTAACGGGAACGGGTTCAACAACCCCTTTTGCCTGTTTTATCAGTTCCAAAGAATTTGAAAGTCTGTTTGTAAAATGAATTGTATCGGCTTTTACAACCGTTTTTCCGCCCTCAACATTTGATACTTGCGAATATTGAAGGAGTTGTTTAAGCCTTTGAATTTCCATTTCCGTATTTTCACTGTCACGCGCAACGGTATTTACCGTACCGTCAACGTTATACATTTTTTCGAGGCATATTTCATGCGCAACGGGAATATTAATAAGTTCTCCCGTTTTTTCGGTAATTTCACCCGAAGCACCATAATATACAAGCCATTTTGAACATTTTTTTATCGCATTTGCAACTGAACATGCAAACCCGAAATCCGTTGCACATTTTTTGTACATAGCACCGTGCGGACGAACATGTTCGATTTCCATATTAAAAGTCTTTGCAAACGACATTAAAGCACCGACCTGATAAACAACAAGCGCCTCAATTTCATCTTCATCAAGCTCCATATCGTGATACCCGAACCCTTGAATATCGTCAAATCCGATATGCGCCCCGACAACTACATTTCGTTCCTTAGCCCTTAAAAGCGCATTGCGAATTGTCATCGGATCGCCCGCATGAAATCCGCAGGAAATATTAACGGAACTTGCATAATCCAAAAGGTCAAATTCGCTCGTATTCTTGTATATTCCGAAACTTTGCGCCAAATCAATATTAAAATCTATGTTTTTTATTGCTCTTTTATCAGAATCCTGCATAATTTATCCTCAATCTAACGAGATAATTATACATTATAAATATTTTATTGCCACTATCTTTACATAAATTTAATTAGTACGGATAATCTTTTTTCATTTCCCAACCGTCAAGCATTAATAATGCCGTACACCCGTGACGATTAAGTTCATAGCTATTATTCAAGTCCGTTTTTGATTTTTTGCATTCAAAAGTATATCCCTCAAAACTGTATCCGTTTAAAATATCTTCTTTTTTTAATCCGTTAAACCACCCTTGCGGCATTAATTTTCCTGTTTTCGTGTCAAAGCTGAATGCATCTTTCCCTAACACATTGGGCTTGGTCGCATTATTTGTATCAATAACAACAATAAAATAATGCCTATTAGGAAATGTAGCACGAATTGCAATACTTGTACCGTTAGACAAAATATAATTTGCCCCAAGTGCTGCGACGGTAGATCCGCATTTATCATCAAGACCTTCAGAACACGGACGTAAATCTTTATAGTAAGGTTTTATATATTTGTCAACAAAATCTTTGGTTGATTGAATAGCATAATCTTGCGGGTAATCCCATGTACTCATTTCACCGTTATCAATTTTTGATAATTCAATAGCCTGACTCAATTCATTGTACGCTTTTTTGGCACGAACCGCAGCAACCTTTTTATTGTAATTTTGAATAAGTGTCGGAATTGTCATAGCCGCAACTACACCGATAATACCGAGGGTGATTAGGACTTCGGCGAGGGTGAAGGCAGCTTTCTTTTTAGAGGTATAGAGGTAAGGATGTATAGAGGTATAGCTATTATCAGGTAAAATTGAACCCCCACCTAACCTCCCCATAGGGGAGGAATTTGTTTTAGAAGTATGTCTGTTACCGGTGCACAAGATATTATTGTCATTACGAGCGTTCGCAGAACGCGTAGTAATCTCATTTAATTTACGCATAAATTTATCCTCCATTTTATTTCATTATACCATATAACAGTATTATTTGTCAAGATTATGCTTTTATATTATCGTTATTCGGTATTTATATTTATTTTTATGTTCTCTAAAATTTTCTTATGCAAGAGGAAGATTTTAAAACGGAATTTGGCAAAAGCATTAAAAATCTCAGAAAAATGCGAAAACTTACTCAAAGTGAGCTTGCAGAGGCTATTGATTTAGAGCCTCATAACCTTAACAGGATAGAAAACGGAAAAAGTTTTCCTCAACTGAAAACCGTTATAAAAATAATTAATTATTTTGACATATCTCCGACAGAATTGTTTTTGTTTCCCGCAGATGAAAATTTGAACAAAATCATAACAATGCTTACACAAAATCCTAAACACATAGGCACATTCCACAAAATTTTGAGTGCAATTATTGAAGATTACTGATTATTACCCAAAGTCATTTTTTGCAGTGCTGTTTTTGCCGCTTGGAGCTGAGCATCATTATTTGTTTTAACGTCTTTTATACTAAATTCAACGGGGATATCGGGTTCAATCCCTTTTTTATTAATATCATTACCGTTCGGGGTCAAATATTTTGCAATCGTCAAATTCAAACCCGTTTCGTTCGGCATCGGAATAATCTTTTGAACCATACCTTTTCCGTAGGTTCTTGTACCCAAAAGTTTTGCCTTATTATAATCTTTCAAAGCACCGGAAAGGATTTCGCTTGCACTTGCCGAACTTCCGTCAACAAGAACGATAGTGGGTTTGTTTATACTAAATTCGGTATCCTGCGCGTTTATATCGTATTTATAGCCGTTTCTGCCAACAATACTGACAATATTCCCGCTCGGAATAAACAAATTTGCAATAAACACCGCATTCGGCAAAAGCCCGCCCGTATTTCCGCGCAAATCAAGGATTAACCCCGCGGTATTTTTAGTTTTTTCAAGAGCCTCCAAAAACTCGTTCGGAGTTGTAGAGCCGATAAAACTTGAAATTCTAATATAACCGATATTTTTATCAATAACCGAACTTTTTACGGTTTTAATTTTTATTTCTTTTCGCATAACACGTTTTGTCAACTTGTCGTTACTGCGCAAAACAGTAATATTAACAAAGCTGTTTTCAGGGCCTCTGACGAGATTTGCAACTTCTGAAAGTGAAAGCCCGTTAACCTCTTTTCCGTCAACCGAAAGAATAATATCATCAGGCAAAATATTTGCAAACTGTGCGGGAGTACCTTCCATAACGTTCACAACATGAATTTTTCCCGCAACGGAGGCAATATTTACACCGATACCCGTAATTTTGGAATTTATTGAATTATTTTGATCAAGATATTCGGATTTGTTCATATATCTTGAATACGGATCGTTAAGACTTGAAAGCATGGTATCAATAGCGACTTTAGCGTCTTCATCGGTCTTAATTTTACCGTGATATCTGTCTTTCCAACGATACCAGTTTTGTTTATTCAAATCCGCATCATAATAATTATCGCGAATTGTTTTCCACGTATTATCAAAGAGTTTTTGTGACGAAACCTGAGTATGATCGGTCATTTCGTCCTGAACCTCGACAATACCGTTATTCAAAAACAGCTTGTTCAAAGCAAACAAAGCCGCAACAATAAATATGAAAATAAACAACTTGTAACGTTTCATACGAATATTTAACATCAAGGAATTTTCATAATCAATATACTTTTTTAGTAGGTAACGGGGTGATAATAATTTTTCAATTTTTCGTAATTCGGGTTTTGTTTCATTTCGTTTAAAACACTCCAAACTTCGTCTTTTTCGCTGCGTAAAATTTTATCAAACTCATTATCGGACATATTATACAACATAGTCAAAACAATTTTGAATGCAAAAATATTCATTTTATTTTTGGAAATAAGTTTCCTGAGATTTTGAAGCCATTCAATATCAAGCTGAGAATATAACCTTTTGTTATTTTTTTCTCTTGAAGGAGCCACAAGATATTCTTCATCATAAGTTCTGAGTCTGTCGGCACTGATACCCAACAACTCTGCAACCTGAACAACGCTATAAAACGGTTTGTTTTCATCAATTAACATAAAATTTTCCTGTTTCTGCTATTTTACGAGATTTTTACATGTTAATAAATTAGGTAAATTAATATTTTTTATAAAAATATTGACAAGTTTAAATTAATTAGTTATAATTATAACTAAGATATGGAGGACAGATTATGGACAAAGAAGCTAAGCAAAAAGCAGCTAAGAAGCTAAGTGAAGACAGTAGGAACAGAGGTCAGGAAGGCAAGAAGGTCGCTTTCACGTTAGCCGAAGTCCTAATCACCCTCGGTATTATCGGTGTAGTTGCAGCAGTAACCATGCCCGTACTGATTAACAATTATCAAAAAAAAGTAACAGCAACACGCGCTAAACAAGCATATTCTCAAATATTGCAGGCGATACAACTTTCGGAAGTTGATAACGGAGAATTTGCATCTTGGGATTTTGCATTAAGTGCAAATAATAAAGAAAATACAGAGCTTTTTATGCAGAAATATCTTGAACCGTATTTTAAAGGTATGACTGAATGTAAAGCAAATTCGGAAGGGGTTAGAAATTGCGGTGCAGCTATTACATCAAGCGACAAAAGATATTATTTAACTAATGGGGTGTCCATTGCCTTTGCTATTGGTGGAAATAACATGGCGGTTTTATTTAGAGTAAATAAAAAAGGTATAATGGGGAAAAGTGATTTTTATTTTGATACAAAATTAGGTAAGTTAATGCCTTACGGTTGGATAGAAGGAATAAAACGCGAAGATATTCTAAACGGATACAGTTTTGACGGCAATACTGTTGAATGCAAAAAATCAAAAACTGATTTGAATAACAGCCATGAACTTAATCGTCACGGGTGTACGGCATTATTAATGCTTGACGGTTGGGAAATGAAAAAAGATTATCCGTATTAAACCTTCACGACTTTATTCAATCCGTGGGGTTTATCGACGTTACGTCCGAGCGCGAGTGCAATCTCCAATGCCAATATTTGCGCAGCAACCACAAGGCAAAATGACTTAACAATCGAACTTTCACAATTTATATCAATATGAAATTTAGTATTAATTTTTTCATTTGAATACCCCAAAATCGTCAATGGCGGATTGTAATCCTCGGCGATTTTATTCAAATTTTTTATAGCGGTATAACTCAATTCTTCAAGTGAAATATGAATCATTGCAGGTTTGTTATTCAACACTGCGACATGACCGTGCATAAATTCTCCCAAAATATTTGAATAAACATTGATATAAGAAGTTTCTTTAATCTTTAACGAAGCCTCTTTAGCAAGCGCGTAAGAAATTCCGTCTGCCGTTACAACTATATTTTTATACTTTCTCAAAAATTTTGCGGCTTTTTTAATCTGCGGATAAAGTTCATAAGTCTTGTTAACAAACTCTCCGAGAGTTTTCAGCTCCTCAATATATTTTGAAATATCAATTCCCTTATGAGCCGCATATTTCAAAACCAAAAGCGTGCAGCAAAGCATTTGTGCAGTCAGTGACTTTGTTGCGGCAATACTTTTTTCTTCTCCAGCATGGCAATCTATCTTGAAATCCGAAGCCTCCCAAATCGTAGAGCCTTTTTTATTCGTAATACATAGAGTACGCATTCCTAACTCTTTAGCTTTTTTCAATGCTGAATTCGTATCGGAAGTTTCTCCCGACTGCGTAATAAAAACATACAAAATATCGTTGTTATGAGGAACAACCGATTTTAACAGAAATTCGCTCGAATAAATCGCGCGCGCCTCTATTTGTGCAACATTTCCGAACAAATCAGCCGTAAATCTTGCGCAATGATAAGACGAACCGCTTGCAACAAGCACGACTTTATTTATATCAACAGGAATATCAAAAAGAATATAGTTGTTATCGTTAACATGAGTTTGCAAAAGGTTATCCAGAACATTCGCCTGTTCAAAGATTTCACATTCCATACTCGATTTTTGTTTTTGTTTGAATAACATTTATTCTCTCCTGCTAAGAGAAAGAATTTCTTAGCGAATATAATGAGCTTAGAAATTCAAGAGGGGGTTTAATCCCCCAACCCTCCCCCTTGGAGAGGGAGTTACATCTTATCCTAAAATTTCTTTCAAAATTTCGTTAACCGATTTCGGATTAGCTCTGCCTTTGGTTTCTTTCATTACCTGACCGACAAAAAATCCCAAAAGTTGGACTTTTCCGTTTTTGTATGCTGAAACTTCATTCGGGTGAGCTTCCACAACTTTTTGAGCAATTTCTTTTATCGCACCCGTATCGGAGATTTGGCTCAGACCTCTTTCTTCAACGATTTTGGAAGCCTTTGTACCGTCTTTCATCATATCAATGATAATTTGTTTTCCGATATTGTTTGAAATTGTATTTTTTTCAATCAGAGAAATTAATTCGGTCAAATTTTCGGGTGTTAATTTTGTATCGGTAATTTCCAATTTTTCTTCTTTCAAGTAAGCCGCAATTTCGCCCATAATAAAGTTTACGGCAATTTTCGGAGATGCACCCGATTTCAAAACTTCATCAAAGAAAAGCGCAAGTCCCATTTGTTCAACAATTACCGACGCGTCATATTCGCTCAAACCGAGGCTCATATAGCGTTCACGTTTTTGTTGGGGAAGTTCGGGCATTTTATTTTTAATTTCTTCAACCCATTCCCTTGAAATTTTCAAAGGCATCAAATCGGGTTCGGGAAAATATCTGTAATCGTGGGCATCTTCTTTACCGCGCATTGATTTGGTTTCGCGGGCATTGTCATCCCAAAGTCTTGTTTCTTGAACAACTTCGCCGCCTTCTTCAACAATTTCAATTTGTCTGTCAATTTCGTATTCAATAGCACGTTGAAGTGCGGAAAAACTGTTTACGTTTTTGATTTCTGCGCGCGTACCGAATGTTTTTGAGCCTTTCGGCATAATTGAAATATTGGCATCACATCTCATTGAGCCTTCTTCGAGGTTTCCGTCACAAACTCCGATATATCTGACGATATTTCTGAGTTCTTCCATATAATTTCTTGCTTCTTCGGAACTTCTCATGTCGGGTTCGGATACGATTTCCAAAAGCGGAGTACCTGCACGATTTAAGTCAACAAGCGAATAGCTTGAACCTGCAATTCCGTCAGCACCTGCGTGAACCAATTTACCTGCATCTTCTTCCAAATGCGCACGTGTAATGCCGATTCTTTTACCTTTTATATCAAGATAACCGTTTACACAGATGGGTTCATCATATTGAGAAATTTGATAACCTTTCGGCAAATCGGGATAGAAATATTGTTTTCTGTCAAATTTGCATCTTTCGGGAATTTCGCAATTCAATGCAAGCCCCGTCAAAATTCCCATATTAACAGCTTCTTTGTTCAATACGGGCAAAACTCCGGGCATACCGAGAGTAATCGGGCTTGTTTCCGAATTCGGTTCTTTCCCGAATTCAGTACCGTCAGGGGCAAAAATCTTTGATTTAGTTTTCAGTTGGGCATGCACTTCCAAACCTATAACAACTTCGTATTTATCTCTTAAATCGTCCATAAACTTTTCTCCGAATATATGAGATTCTTCGGCTTATACGTCATTCCGAGCGCAGCGAAGAATCTCATAATTTTATCGCCTCAGAATGACAATATCTTCTCATTTTATCTTATCACAAACATATTCATCAAATCAATCATAGTTTTGTGCATCTTTACATTATGAACACGAATGTAATCAACCTTACGTTCAACGGCAAGCGCATTAAAAATAGTCGTATAAATATCACGCTCAAGATTATCGTCCAATCCCAAAAAACTTTTACGCGAAATGCCGAGCATTACGGGATATCCGAGTGATTTAAATTCTTCAACACGTCTTATTATCTCAAAATTATCACTGCGGGATTTGCCAAACCCTATACCCGCATCAACAATAATATTTTCTATTCCTTTTGTTTTGGCAAATTCAATTTTTTTGCGTAAATCAAAGAAAATTTCCTCAATCAAATCATCATATTTCGGATTATCCTGCATATTTTCCGGTGTACCTTTGGAATGCTGAATAACAACGGGACAGTTAAATTTTGCGACAACATCAGCTATGCCCTCATCATAACAAAGCCCCGAAACATCATTTATCATGTATGCACCCGCTTCAAGACTGGCTTGCGCAACTTTTGCACTGCGGGTGTCTATGCTCAAAGGAATTTTATCTTTTGCAAAATCAACAATCGGCAAAAGTTTTTCAATCTGCTCATTTTCGTTTACGGGAGCTGAATACGGTTTAGTACTTTCCGCACCTATATCAATAATATCCGCACCTTCATCAATCATTTGCAAAAGATGATTTTTCGCACTTTCAAAATCGTTATACAATCCGCCGTCAGAAAAAGAATTTTCCGTAATATTCAGAATACCGACAATCTTAGATTTTGTTACCTCACCCGCCTTTGTATCACTCGCAAGCTCGTTAACAACGACTCCCTCTCCTAATATGGGTTGGGGTGAGGTTATCGAAATGGCTGAACAAATTACGGATAATTTTTCAGACAATATTTTCAATCCGAACGGTTGAAATTTCAGCTTTTCAGCAATCTTTTTTATCTCTGAAACACTTCCGCCCAATATACAGTCGGATTGTTCGATTTTGCCCGTAATAACTTCTCTGTGCGTTGCGCAATCCGCACCGCATGAAAGTGCCGTTTGTTTAATTATATTTGCCTGCGCGGGTGAAAGATTATATATTTTTATATTTTTATAATCGAATTTTTCAACGGCTTTATGTGCATAAGAAGCATCAAATCCTGTTTTCAGAATTTCTGCTTCAATATCACAGTCTTTAATTTCTCGCAAAACAAAATCGTGCATAACTTTAATTTAGCACGATTTTATTTATTTAACAATTATAATTTAATTTTCTTTCGCAAACGTATTATTAGCGGTATCGGTAGCGGCTTTCATAATCTCAGCACCGCCCGAAATCAAGGTGACAACACCAAATCCGAAACCTAATACACTTGCAACACCTCTAAAGAGAGGGCTTTCAATTAACGGCTTGACGTATTTCATGTTTTTGAATTTTGAACCCCATTTAAGAACGGAATCTCTTGCCCATTTGAAACTGTCCTTAACTTTAGCCCAAAGCCCGACACTTTTTGTCGAAATATCGGTAACTGCTTTTGAAGTATTTGAAACAGTTTTCAGATTTTGAGAAAGTTTTTTTGAAGATTCAAAAACGTCAAACGCGGATTTGGATTTTTTTGCGGTTGTTGCAGCCTTTGCCGCCGCAGCCGTTGCACCCGTACCTGTTACGATTTTCTTTTCGGCATCTTTCTTTTCGTCTTTTTCTGTGCCTGTAAATGCAATATTTACGGTATTAAACGTAACTGCCATTATTCTTCAACCTCTTGAGATTCTCTGTAACCGTTTACCGCAGCAGCAGTACCGCTTGCACCGCCTACCGTATTTATCGTACCTTTTTCCCAGGTTTCCTGTTTTACACCCGTAATTTTGTTTTTAACATATCTTGCACCGTCTGCAATTTTGTTATAAACGATTTTTATACCGCGTCCGATTGAATTTAAAACTTTTACAATCGGTTCGCCGATTTTTGTTTCACCAAATTTTTTATAATTTTTCTTTATTGAATTTGCGGGCATTTTATATGCATCCGATTCCAAAAATTTAGTTTTAATTGTTTTTGCGGAATCCTTAATAAATTGCATAGTTGCATTAAAATGTTTTCTGACGGAAATCATAAATCCGGTTTTATAGAATTTTTTCATTCCCTCAATCATTAATTTTGCACCGTAACCTGTTGATACTGCAACTGCACCCGCACCTGCGACAACGGCACCGGTTTTAAACACTTTTTTAGCCATGCTTGGTGATTTTTCGGCAATACTTTCAAGTTCTTCCTGAGAATCTAAGAATTCATCCTGCCTTTTCTGTATTTCCCTTTCTTCCCTGCGACGTCTTATCTCTTCGGGAGTGGGTTTTTTAGCCTCAAATGCAGTTTTGTTAAATTTTGGTTGGATTGTAAGCATAATTTTCTCCGTTTTGTTTCATTAATATAACAAACCTCAAAAAATTTTTTGCTACTGAAACAAAAAAATGTAAACAAATGTTACACCTAATTATCTCACACACATACGTTTTAGTAAACAATATTCCAAAATCTTTACAATAAATTAAAATGTGGGGCATAAAAATGCCATAGCGTATTGCATAAAAAAAAACGGAAACCCTTTCGGATTTCCGTTTTTTATTTATTTTTCAAAAACTATTTTACGAGTTCTTTGAATTTTTTACCTGCTGAGAAAGCGGGAACTGTTTTAGCAGCGATTTTCAAAGGAGCACCTGTTTGAGGATTTCTGCCTGTTCTTGCTGCTCTTTTGCGCGGTTCAAAAGTACCAAAGCCTACCAAAGTAACTTTTTTACCTTTTGAAACTGTTTTTTCGATTGTTTCTAAAGTTGCTGCGATAATGTCAGCAGTAGCTTTTTGAGAAACTTTTGCTTTTTTTGATACTTCTTTTACCAATTCTTCTTTGTTCATTACGAACCTCCTTTTAACTTGTGCATACCGAAACCATTTTCTGCATGCTCTTCTTCTATCGACGAGTTTATTATAGCATTTTATTTTAATTTGGCAAGTATTTTTGGAAAAATTTTTTTATACACACAAAATACAGTCTGCATTTCAGCGTAATAATACGGCAAAAAGTACTGTATTACAAGAATTTTGGTTAATTATACGAATTAGGATTTATCCTTGCAAATTTTACATCTTTATAAAAATAGTTAAGAATTTGATATGCATTGTACCCTTGTTTTGCCAAATTATTTGCGCCATGTTGTGACATGCCCACACCATGCCCGTTCTTTTTAATATTTTCGTCAAATGACGGAACGGAACGCAAATAGGGCAAATTTGCTCCCCAACTGTTTGTATTGGTTTGTCCGCCTGCCGAAGCGGAATAATATGCATTTATGACCTTCATGTTATAAGTTAAAACAATACCTTTTGTATCGTTTACAGCGGTATTTGTGCTTGCGGTTTCGGCAGAAGCTCCGTTATATGCCTGATCTTCCGGGGTATCTTTCAAATCGTAACCGTACTGAGCGCGTTTCCCAAGATTTGCAAGAGCATAACTCCTTGCGGCAATCGCCTGTGCCTTATGCGCCTCATAAGCCCAAGAGGAAGGCATTTCTGCGGGAACTACCCCTTTTATATATTCTTCGAGCGGCAAATTATTTATTACGGTAAGTTTTCCGTTTTTATTTTGTATCATTATAATTCCGTGATACCATTTTGCTTTTGCACTGACAAACCCCGTACTCAAAGGCTTTATAACAATATTATCGGAATCTATTTTATAATATTTCCCATCATTATAACGAATTGCCATAAGGTTATGATATGGCTTTATTTCATACCCTTTCATGGCATCAAGTTCGCAAACGGTTTTGTTTGTATTTGCGTCAATAATCGTACCTTTGACGGAAGTTCCGACAGATGCCGACATTACAGCGGTTTGCAACCCGATTTTTATGGCATGACAAGGCACTGCATTAAGCAATATTATTATTAATATAAATAATAACTTCTTCATACATATATATTATACCACGCAACAAACAAATATTATTAAGCCGTTTGGTTGATTTTTAAACTTTATTATCCCCGAAATACGCTTTAATTTTCGGAGCAAGTTCACCGCCTGTCTGCTCTCCGATTGCATATGATGTCATTGATGCCGCAACAAAAGTCAAGCCTTTTGCAATCATTGCTGCTTTTCCGTTAAGTTTATTTTTTTCAAGATATTTAAACAAAGGTTTTAACATTCTTGAATTTGAGAGGTAATTAAATGCTTTTTTAAAAGTTTCCGATCCTACTGCTTTATCGTAATATTTTTTTGTAATTCCCTCACCCGCAAACATAGCCGTCAAAGCAGCAGCTTCCGTCACACCTGTTTGAACCTTGTCATCGGCAAGAGCGGTTTTTATAACCCCCGAAACACATATAAGCGGATTAACGTTATTAACCGCAAATTGTGTAGCTTTCCCTGCGTATTCAAACGCTTTGTGTTCTTTTGCCAAATCCGAGAAAACGCTCAAAGCACTTCTTGCAGTGTTTGCAATAGCCCCGTCATATTTAGCGACTTCCTGCACAACACCGACCGTCTGACCCCAAGCTACCGCGCCTCTGCCGACTTCGCCTTCTTTATTTTTGCTTTTGTCAATGTTTCTTAAAGCAAAGAAACTTGATGCTGTCGCACTAAACACTACAATTCACCTTTCACTACACATATATATAAAGTATTTTTGCAGCTCAAAATTGCCTTGCGTTTTAAAAAATTTACATTTGTAACAAAAAGTTTGATAAGTAAGATAAGTCGGGTAAGTTAGATAAGTACATATCGGAATATTTATAATTTATGGTTTCATATCAAGGGCAAGGAGAAAGCCTTTTAGTTTTTCACGTGCGATACGCTTTTCAAGAGCTTCACCCGCCAAAAGAAAGAATTCGGTTTTCTTGTCATCCAATGCAGTCCTTTTTATCATATTTACCAATTTTTTATAATTTTTTTGATAATCATCAATGACTTTTAGTGTCATATTATCAGTTTCATTATTTTCAATGTTAAAAAGTGTTTTAACAGAAATCTCGGCATGCTTGCAAATTTTTTCAAGAGTTTCCGCAGTTGCAAAACTTTCACCCGCCTCAATTCTTGCAAGCTGACGCTGATCAATTTCAATGAGTTCTGCAAGTTTTTCCTGCGTCAGACCTTTTGACTTTCTTATAAGTTTTATATTCTCTCCAAGAGCTTTTTTTAAATACCCCATGACCAAAACTCCTTTTTGTAATTATATGTTTTGTTTGAGTGTATATTAACGGTTGTAAAAAGCATATTTATTATAAATATTGACAAATGCTGTTTAATGTCATATAATAAAAAAGTACATATCAAGAAAGGATAGTTTATGAAAAAGTTTACAGGTTTCACTTTAGCAGAGGTCTTAATCACCCTCGGCATTATCGGAGTCGTTGCAGCGGTCAGCATGCCGATTTTAATTCAGAATGTTAACGAACGCGCAAACTCCGAACGTGATGCAAACATTGCATACAAGATTACACAGGCAGTAGAAAAGATGCGCGCACTCGGTTATTTAAACTCAAGCTATGCATCAACAGAGGCATTTGTAGATGAACTTCAAAATCATTTAAAAATTGCAAAGCGTTGCGATTCTGCACATATCGCAGAATGCTGGCCAACATCTACGGTTATTGATACAACAGGAAAAGAATATGATGTAAGTAAAGCTAAAACAGGAAAAGATTTGCAGCTTAAAACAGAGACAAATAACGTAGGTTTGGTACTTGCAGACGGTGGAGCAGTTATATTAAATTACGACCCTACAAAAAAAGGATTTGATATCGGTGATGCAGTGAAAGCATCTAATGTATCACTTCCCGTAGGAGGAGGTAAGACAAAAGAATTTGCTTATACAACGAGCGTAACTGATGCTTTAGCTTATGTAGTTGATGTTAATGGCAAAGGTGGTCCGAACAGTCAGGAAACAGATAAGAAAAACGACATAAGAAGTTTCAACGGAGCGAAGTTTGGTGTAGGTTGTGCAGGTAAAACAACAGGTAACGGAAAATGCGTATATCAACTTGCATCATATAGCCCAGCAGATTATGCAACACCGTGTTCGGAAGCATATAGTTGGTGCGTAAACAGTGATTACTGGCAAGGGGCAATAGATGCATGTAAAGCCATAGACATGAAACTACCGACAAAAGATGAGCTGCTGTCCCTCAGTGGAGACAGTTGGGAAGGCAAACCTACCGGCTGGTTTTGGTCGTCGTCAGAGCTCGATACGGGCAGCGCGTGGAACGTGCGCTTTAACGATGGTAACTCGGACGACTACAAAAAGATTGCCCAAAGCGGGGTCCTCTGTGTAGGTAAGTAGTCTTTTGGGGCTAAAGCCACAAAAGGATGTCCGGATGTATAGAGGTATGGAGGTATAGACAAAAGTACGATAAGTAAGGTAAGTGTGATAAGTACTTATCGGTAAATAAACGGCATTGAGATTTTCTTGGTGCCGTTTTTTAATGTTTGATAAGTGAGGTAAGTTAGGTAAGTTCGATAAGAACTTATCAATAAAAATCCCCTCTCCCCTTGTGGGAGAGGGTAGAATTTCAATATGAGAGCTTGCTCGAATATTAGAAATTCGATGGGTAAGAATAAAATT
>CADBNI010000007.1 GCA_902795965.1 uncultured bacterium | reverse complement strand
AGAAAACGTTATCATCGGTCGTTTGATACCTGCAGGTACAGGTTTCCATCATCTTTCCAATGCGAATGAAGAAAGAGAACGCGAAGAAAGAAAAAGGGCAGTTGCTCAAAGAAATCAGGCACGCAAACCGTCTGCGATTTTGGAAGAAATCGAAGGCATGTTTGGAGCTCCCGATTTTACCTTGGGTGACGAAGAATAATTGAAACTTGATATGAAAACAACCTCCTTTCGGGGAGGTTGTTTTTTTATCGCAAATTTGTTCAAATATGAACCGAAATTTCTAAACGCTTTGTTTGATTTGTCAAAAGTTTTTATTATTTTTGCCGATATTTTATTTGGAGGTTTTTATGGCAAGAATTATAGAAGGTGAGAGAAGAATTATAAAAATGAGTGTAGACGATATTTTGAATATTGTAAGAGAATATCAAGCGATATGTTACAAATCCTGTTGTTATGAACATACAAGAGAATTGCTTTCAAAGGCAGATATTTATATTCCCGAAGATTTATAAATATTCCCCAACAGGAGATTTGCAAGTTTTTCTTTTCGTTTATGCTAATATAAGAAGGAAGGGGAAACTTATGAAGAAAAATATCATTACTATTGCTTTTATTTTTGCGATACCTTTAATTACTTATTTTATGCTTACTATGTCTAACGGTTCTACAGCTAAAACTGTTGTTACAGGTAAACCGCAGGTTATAAAGTTTACCTCGCAGATGTGTATGGATTGTCAGACCATGAACAAAATTATGAAAGAAATTTTCCCGAAATATGAGGATAAAATAGTTTTGACCGAAATTCATGTGCAGGATAAAAGTTCTTTCAATGATGAACAAATTAAAAAATATAATGTGACTCTTGTGCCGACAATTATTTTGCTTAATTCGGACGGCAAGCAGGTTAAAAGGATTGAAGGTGCTATACCGAAAGATGAAATGGAAAATTGCCTGAAAGGACTTGAGTAGTGGAAAATTACGTAAGTCTTTTTACTCAGCAGGGCAGTTTGCCGATATTGTTCGCGCTTTCGTTTTTGGGCGGGCTTGTTGCGTCCGTTTCTCCATGTTCGCTTGCTATGTTGCCGATAATTGTCGGATATGTCGGAGGATATTCAAAAAATACCCCTCTAAAGACATTTGTACAGATGCTTTTCTTTGTTCTCGGTACGGCTTTGGTATTTTCAATTATCGGGATAATTTGTGCGCTTACGGGGAAAGTTTTTGTATCTTTTGCGGGAGGATATTTTGGCATTGTAATTGCGTGCATAATCCTTGTAATGGGGTTGAAACTTGTCGGAATACTTGATTTTGAAATTCCCGTTATGATAAAAGAAATGCCTCAAAGTGACGGCAGAAATACGTATTTGTATCCGATTTTGCTTGGTGCTGTTTTTGCGCTTGCGGGAACTCCATGTTCTACACCGATATTGGCGGGAATTATGGCTTTTGCATCTCTGTCGGCAAGTATTGCACAGGCTGTTGTAATGCTTTTTCTGTTTTCGTTAGGACAAGGATTAATCCTGATTTTTGCGGGATTTTTGACCTCAAAACTCAAGAATATGAGCGGATTTTATAAATTTTCCGATATGCTTTTGAAGTTTAGCGGAGTTTTATTAATTCTTGCTGCTTTTTATTTGTTTTATAAGATATTTGCTCCGTTAATTATTGTTTAATTATCTTTACGTAAGGTTGTAAAAACACCGTACATGTCGTATAATGGGCGCATAGGAGAAAGTATTATGAAAACTTATGAAGGTCAGTTGATTGCGGGAGATGAAAAGTATTGTATTATTCTTTCCCGATTTAATGATTTTATCGGGTCAAAACTTCTGTCCGGTGCGGTAGACGAACTTAAACGTCACGGGGTTGCCGATGATAATATTGATATTGTTCGTGTTCCGGGGGCGTTTGAAATTCCGCTTGCGGCGCAAAAATTTGCACAAACCAAAAAATATGCTGCAGTTATTACGCTTGGTGCGGTTATAAAAGGTGCAACGGCTCATTTTGAATATGTGAGTGCGGAAGTCGCAAAAGGTGTTGCTCAAGTAAGTTTGCAAACGGGTGTTCCCGTAATATTCGGGGTGTTGACAACCGAAAATATCGAGCAGGCAATCGAAAGAGCAGGCACAAAAGCGGGTAACAAAGGCGCAGATGCCGCAAAATCCGCTATTGAAGCGGCAAATTTGTTTAAGAGTTTATAAGGGGTAAAATATGAGTGAAGTAATTACCGAGTACAGAAATGAAAATACCAAAGACATTGATATTTTGTCGACTGTCGATATGGTTCGTAAAATGAATGAGGAAGACAAGTTGGTTGCGCTTGCCGTTGAAGATGAAACCGAACATATTGCGGAAGCGATTGACATTATTGCAAAACAGTTTTTAAAAGGCGGACGTCTGTTTTATTTCGGGGCTGGTACGTCAGGAAGGCTCGGAATTTTAGATGCTTCCGAATGCCCTCCGACATTCAGTGTTTCTCCGGATATGGTTCAAGGAATTATGGCGGGCGGTGAGGCTTCGTTTAAGACTGCCGTTGAAGGTGCGGAAGATAATTTCGATTTCGGCTATAATGATGCTAAAGTTTTGACGGAAAATGATGTTGCGGTTGTTATTTCAGCAAGCGGTAATCCTAAATATTTGACAGGTGTTTTGCAAAGAGCCGATGAGGTTAATTGTAAAACCATCGCTATAACCTGCAATTCAAAAGGTAAAATTGCGGAAGATGCAGGGCTTGTTATTTGTGCGGAAGTCGGGCCCGAAGTTATTGCGGGTTCATCAAGATTGAAAGCGGGTACTGCTCAAAAAATGATTTTGAACATGCTTTCAACAGGTGCTATGATTAAAACAGGCAAAACTTACGAAAACTTTATGATTGATTTGAAAGCAACGAACGAAAAACTAAAAGATCGTGCAATAAGAATTGTTGCTCAAATAGCTCATGTTTCACACAGTGAAGCACTTTCAACACTTTTGAAGTGCAACTGGGAAATTAAAACGGCTATTGTGTCGATTGTTATGAAATTTGATATTGAAAAATCAAGACTTGAACTCAAAAAACACGGCGGGGTCTTGAGAAAATTATTACCCGTATTGGAGGAAGTATAATGAAATTAACCGTTCTTGGTGCAGGTTGCTGGGGGCTTACTTTAGCCTGGCTTTTGACCGATAATTTTGATGAAATTACCGTTTGGGGCAGAGAGCAGGATATAAATGATGATTTAAGGCTGAATAAACACACTTCAAAACCGTTGGAAGTTCAGCTTGATGATAAGGTTGAAATTTCTTCGGATTTGAAATCTGCAATTTTGGGTGCGGATATAATTCTTTCCGTTGTCGCGACTTCGGGTACGCGTGATGTATGCGAACAGTTAAAACTTGCAGGGATAAAATCCGAACAGGTTTTGGTTAACGCATCAAAGGGTATTGAACTTCCGTCATTGATGAGAATGTCGGAGGTTATAAAAGAAGTTCTGCCCGAACAAAAATTAGTTATTTTGTCAGGCCCGACACTTGCAAAAGAAGTTCTTGCAGGGCTGCCGACAGCGGCTTGTGTGGCTTGTGAAGATATCAAAACCGCTGAATTTGTTCAAAAAGCCATGAATGTTCCCGCAAAATTCAGACTTTATACAAATACTGATGTAATAGGAGTTGAATTAGGCGGTTCTTTGAAGAACGTAATTGCTATTGCATCGGGTTTTGCTCATACAATGGGGCTTGGTGATAATTGTACGGGTACGCTTTTGACTCGCGGTATGGCGGAAATTGTTCGAGTAAGTATAAATCTTGGTGCAAACCCTTCTACGTTGTACGGTTTGTCAGGTATTGGAGATTTAATTGCGACTTGTTCAAGCCCGATGTCAAGAAATTATACTGTCGGTTCAATGCTTGCAAAGGGTAAAAAAATTAACGATATTTTGGCGGAATTGGGTTCTGTTGCGGAAGGTGTAAAGACTTCCAAAGCTATTTGTGAGCTTGCCAAAAAACTTGATATAGAAGTCCCCGTATCGAGTGCTATTTATGAGGCGGTTTATACGGATATTACTCCGCAGGCATTGCTTGAAAAATTAATGAACAGAAAGTTGAAAGAAGAAGAAAGATATGTTTAAGTATGCGGTTGAATACCTGAAAAATACATTTTACCCGCTTGAAGTTCCCGATACTTTGAGAGTGGAGGACGGGCAGATGGTGCTTGTCAGAACTCAAAAAGGCGAGGAGGCACTCAAGGCTTTTATTGTAAATTCTAAGATTGCAAAAATTTGGGAAAAAAGTAAAAACAAGCCCGAAGTCTTGTCTGTTGTGAGAGTTCTTTCACAAAGGGATTTGCAAACTCTTGACGATATAAAGAAAGAAGAAGTTGAATCGTTTTTCAAATGTAAGGCATTGATAGAACAGCATAAATTGGTTATGAATTTGGTTCAATGCCGAATTACTTTCGACAGAAGAAAAATAACTTTTTATTATACTGCGCCCGAAAGGGTTGATTTCAGAGCTTTGTTAAAAGATTTGACTCAGGTATTTACGCGTGTAAGGATTGATTTGAGGCATATCGGAGTTCGTGACGAAACCTCCATTATGGAAGGCTGCGGGGTTTGCGGACGTCCGTTTTGTTGTTCGAGTTTTTTGAGAAAATTCGGTTCGATAAATGTTAAATTGGCAAAAGATCAGGGAATGCCTATTGCTCCCGGAAAGATTTCGGGTACTTGCGGAAGGCTTTTGTGCTGCTTGACTTATGAATATTCAAACTACATAGATGCCGCGAAGGGTATGCCGCCTATCGGTTCGTCCGTAATGACTCCCGATGGATTGGGCAAAGTTTGTTATTTGCAGTTTATGAGCGGAACCGTTGCCGTCAAGATGGAGGACGGTAAGACAAAAGAATTTGCCAAAGGTGATATTGAAATGGTAGATGCGGACGTCAATGTGGAAATTGATGTTCCCGTAATAAATACCTATGCTGACGAAAACGATAATATAGACATAAAACAGTTGGAAGACGACCGTAACAGTTCAACGGGAAATGTTTAAACATTATATTTCTTTGAAATTTGGTTATATATATTTTCGGGACTTTGATTTTCGTTAATAATCAGCGAGTTGTATATTTGATTACGCGGCTGCCAAATGTCAATATTTTCTTGTTCGTAGAATACTGCAGTAACCGGACAACCTACGGCACATCCGAGATGCATTGTGCCTGTATTTGCACTGATAAGCATTTTACAATCTTTTAGTATGCTTGCAAGTTCGGGAATATTGGTCTTATTGACCATATTTATAAACTTACAGCCTTTTGATTGAAGAATTTTTGCGTATTCTTCCGCATTTTTTCCTTTACCTGTAAGCACAATTTGATTTTTGGAAAATAATTCAATCAATTTGGCAGAAGTTTCTACGGGGATATTTTTTTCTTCTCTTTTTGTTAACGGACAAAGAACGATATAATTATCGCTTGTATTTAGCGGATTTAATTCTTTGTTTGTAATATATCTCATCGGAAAATTGATACTGTCTTTTTGGGTGAGTTTAGAAATAAGGTTTGCATGCTTTTTTTGTTTGTAAATTTCACTATCTTTATTATCTTCCATAATTATATGTTTTATACCGCAGAAAAATGATATCAGCCAATTTCTAATATTCGAATACGGTAGGAATGACGCATAAGCAAATTTGTATTTAAACTTAATAATAAATTTTATTAATCCTATAATGCCTTTGTTTTCGCCTTTTTTGTCATAAATTACAACATCACCAACATCTTTGTGATATTTTGCAGCATCATAACAAGGTTTGTCGACAATAAAAACGACTTTTGCATCAGGGTAAAAATGTTTTATATTTTGGCAAAGAGTGCTGCATAGCAAAACATCACCAAAACAAGCCGTCATAAATATTAAAAATGTATTATTTCGTGTGTGCATATTTATTAGTATAATTATTAAAAATATTTAAAATTGCCGAAGGCGGAACTTGCCTTGACCTGCTCGCATTAAACGTGTCTACGGTTGAATGTTTCAAGAATTTCATTCTTTTACATTCAAGCCTTCGCACTCTGCTCGCAGGTCGCTGAACCCGCAAAAGCAGATTAAAGCCCTTGCCATACGTGATTTAAAAAAGTTATGGATAACCCGTATCTTTTTTAAATTGCCGAAGGCGGGACTTGAACCCGCAAGGATTGCTCCATACGCACCTGAAACGCACGTGTATACCATTTCACCACTTCGGCATATTTACTATTTTATTTTCTTAAAAAATTCTTCAGAAATCAACTGGGAATATTTATTTTTTTCGTTTGCTGAAATCAACAATCTTGATTGTCCGTCAGAAGTCTTTGCAACAGACACCACTCCACCGATATCACCAACGGGAAGTTTCTTTACTTTTGCTTCAAATTTAGCATACGGAACAACATTACCGTAAGAATACATTGTGCCATGTTTTGTTACTTTCAAATCTTCTACCGAAAATGCCTGATATTTAACCTTTTTCATAGCATTTTGTAATTTTTCTTCCACATTCGGCGATTTTATATCTTCTGCCGTCAAAATCGTTTTGTCTTTTGAATCTATGACAAACATTTTTTGACCCGAAGCCTTATGTTCCGCCACAACCGCGTTATAACCCATTATGCCCGCAGCTTTTTCAAGTTCAAATTCATCATTGATTTTTGAAAAATCTCCGACTTTCTTTGCTCGCTCAAGCATGACATCTTGTGAAGGATTAAAATAATCTTTCAATAATCCGCTAACCAAGTCTTTTCCGCCGAGCGAAAAAAAGCCCGCAATCGCAAGTGTCAAGATAATTGCTCTTATTACATTTTTAAGACAGCCCATGTTGAAATCCTTATTTTTGTATACTATCATTATAATATGAGCAAGTCAGAAATCAATCTTATAAATACGGCGGATATAAATATTGAAGATTTAACTCCCGCTATGCAGGAGTATTACAAAATAAAGCGCGAAAATCCCGACAAAATACTTCTTTACAGAATGGGGGATTTTTACGAAACTTTTTTTGAAGATGCGGTTACTATGTCAAAAGAGCTTGAACTCACTCTGACAGGTCGTGAACAGGGAAAATTCGGACGCATTCCGCTTGCGGGTATCCCTGCAAAAGCCGTAAATACTTATATAGAAAAACTTGTCCATAAAAATTACAAAGTCGTTATCTGCGATCAGCTTGAAGATCCTAAGTTTGCAAAAGGACTTGTAAAACGCGGAGTTACACGTATTATAACCTCGGGAACACTGACAGAAAGCGACCTTTTAAAACAAAACTCAAATAACTACATTTGCGCGCTTTACAAGGACAACAAAAAAAATATTTACGGATTTTCTTACGCGGATATTTCCACGGGTGAATTTAAGGTTACGCAAGCCACGTATGAGCTTATTTTGGCGGAACTTGCAAGGATTAATCCCGCGGAAGTTATCGGGCCGTCAGTAAGAGGCGAAGTTATGCCTTTTCAAATTGTTCCCGAAGAGAAATTGGATTTGCCCGAAGAAATTTCAAAATTATATAATTGTTCAAAAATTCCCGCAAATGTTTTTGATGAACATTTTGCCGAAAATAACTTGAAAGCGGTATTTCAAAACCTTGATGCGTTCGGATATTCAAACCATAAAACGGGATTTCGTGCAGCAGGTGCTTTGCTTGCTTATATTTGGGAAACTTTGAAAGAAAATGTTCCGAAATTTGAACGTATAGAGCCTTATGAACTTTCGGAATTTATGATTTTGGACGGCGGAACGCGTAAAAATCTCGAATTGACAGAAACGATGCGCACAAAAGACCGCTACGGTTCTTTGCTTTGGGCGGTTGATAAAACAAAAACCAATATGGGGACAAGATTGTTGACAAGTTGGATTTGTCAGCCCTTGAAACGTGTTGAAGATATTCTTGAGCGTCAAAATTATGTTTCCGAACTTGTTGAAAAAAATGATTTGCGTATTCAAATCGGAAATATTTTGGAACGTATTTATGATATTCAGCGTTTGGCAACAAGAATGTCGAATAATTCGGCAAACCCAAAAGATTTTTTGAGTTTGAAACAATCTTTGTTTATGCTTCCCGATTTGCTTGATGCCGCAAACGAACTTGAATTTAATCCTATGGCATCAGTTGTCGGATATCGTGATGAAATTGCGGATTTTGCAAATCTTATTGAACGAACGATTAGTGATGACCCTTCTCCGTTGATAAAAGACGGCGGAATTTTAAAGGAGGGAGTGTCTGCGGAACTCGATTATCTCAGGGATTTGCTTTCGGGCGGTGAAAATTGGCTCAAAAATTTTGAAGAAGAAGAAAAAGAACGTACGGGGATTAAGACCTTAAAAGTCGGATTTAACAAGGTTTTTGGGTATTTTATTGAAATTTCAAATTCTTTTTTGGACAAAATCCCTGACGGGTATATAAGAAAACAAACGCTTACGAACGGGGAAAGGTTTATTACAGAGGATTTGAAAAAACACGAAGATGATGTTCTATCAGCAAAGTTTAAATCGAGTGAACTTGAGTATAAGTTGTTTTGCGATTTTCGAGATTATTCAAAAGAATTTGTTTCGAAGCTGCGTGAGATTGCGGACGCTATTGCCAAGTTTGATGTTTATACGGGGCTTGCGGATATAGCTTGCGAAAACAACTATTGTAAACCTGTTATTGACGAATCTGATGATTTTGTTGTGAAAAACGGTCGTCATGCGGTTTTGGAAAAGATTTTACCTTTGGGTGAATATGTTCCGAACGATTTGGAATTGAAATGTAATTCAACAGATTCAACACAGTTTATGATTTTGACGGGACCGAATATGGCGGGTAAATCGACATATATGAGGCAAAATGCATTGATTGCGATATTGGCTCAGACGGGTTCGTGGGTTCCCGCTGATTATGCAAAGATTGGGGTTGTGGACAAAATCTTTACGCGTGTCGGTGCATCTGACGATTTGACACTCGGTCAGTCAACGTTTATGGTCGAGATGGTTGAAACGGCTTGTATATTGAATTCTGCAACAGAAAGAAGTTTTATTCTGCTGGACGAAATCGGCAGAGGAACGAGTACTTATGACGGGGTTGCGATTGCGTGGTCGGTTGCGGAATATATTGCGACTAAGATAAAGGCGAGATGCATTTTTGCAACTCACTATCACGAGTTGAATGTTATGACGCAGAGTTATCCGCAGATAAAGAATTATAGGATTACGATAAGCGAAGAAAACGGTGAGATAGAGTTTTTGCGCAAGATTGTACAGGGCGGAGCGAGCAAAAGTTACGGTATACAGGTAGCTAAGATGGCGGGTTTGCCACAGGCGGTTGTAAAGCGTTCCATGGAATTGATGACAAGAATGCAGAAGGATTATTCAAACAATCTTTCAACGCGTAAAAAGTCGCAAGATGTTCCGAATGTTGATGTTCCGCAGTTGAATTTGTTTAAATAGGATGTCATTCTGAGGTTGAAAAGTTATGAGATTCTTGCTTGCATCGTAGGCGAGTTTACGAGCCGTACGAGGCAGGATACTCGCAGAGTGCGCTAACGCTCAGAATGACAAACAGCCGAAGAATCTCAAAGAATTTCAATAAAAATCAGGTAATATATGTATATTTCTTTAGAGTGTTCGTACAGGATAAATTTTTAGTTAATTTCGTTTTTATCTTCCAAAAGTCTTGTGAGTTTTATGTTTAGGGCATTTGCAATTATGTTATTCGTCCATAAGTTTAAAATCTTCGCCCAATTCTTTTTCAAGCATTTGTGCAAATTCGGAAAATTTAACTCCGGCCCCTTCGGCTATTCTCCAAGCCGTCATTACACTGCAACCAACACGTCCGTTTTCTATTTGGCTTAGGTTTCCTCTATCCAAATCATACTCCATGGAAAAAGCGTTAAGTGACCTGCTGTTGCTTTGTTCTCTAATCTTTTTCAAAACTTTGCCGAGTTTTTGTTTAAATTTATTATTTTTGTTAACCGCGTGTTGCATAAAACCATCATATATGCTATATTAGGTTAGGGTTTTGTAAAAAACCTACAAGAAAATGGCAAAAGGCTTTCTATGACTGATTATAAGAAAAGAATTTTAATAGATTTAGATGGCGTCTTGAACGAGTACGGTAAAGAAAAATTTGATGAAAATTCTATTCCTCAAATAAAGAAAGGAGCAAAAGAATTTCTTGAAAAGTTGAGTAACGATTATGAATTATATTTATTTACGACAAGAAATCTTTTACTTTCTGCAAAATGGCTTTTATCAAATAGTATTGATGAATATTTTAAAGATGTGACAAATGTAAAAATTCCTGCATTCTTGCATATTGATGACAGAGCAATTTGTTTTAACGGCGATTATAAAAATACTATTAATGAAGTTTTAGAATTCAAAGTTTATTGGAATAATTTCCCGTAATTCTCGTTATAAAAATCCCCAAACCGTTTTATATAAATTCAAAATTGAACTTCTTAATATGTTTCAAGTAGTTCATTTTCAAGTTTCTTCTTGAACCGAAAAACAGTTGTTCGGATTTTGTAAAACTTTGACCACAGTTCAACTTATGGTTTATCAACGACAATGTACAGATAAAATCCGCAACCTGAAATAATTTATAATCATATGGCGAAACCGTTCGATAATCAAACTTGTCGTGAAACCAGGAACTGAATACTGATACCAAAATATGTGCCAACTGGCTTTGTCCGTTGTCATAATATATTATAATTTTGTCAAATTGCTGAAAATAGCTGAGATTTTCTTTTACAAATGATGAAAGATTCATAGATATATTGCTATTTATATCTAAAGAATTTTTGTGTTTTTTGTCAATAATTATGTTTTTGTATTTTATGCCGACTTTTCTTGTAAAATGAAAGAATATATTAAACAGTTTTCTTCTCTCTAAAATATCTAAATCTTTATATATATTTTCACGCCTAATTAGAGGAGCAGTGTGCATTGCTTGAATATTTGTATTTAATATTTCGAAATTCAAATTTAATTTTTCAATTTGTTGATTTATTAAATTTTCTTGCTCATGAGTAACAAGTGTTACTATATAATAAGGAGAAATATGAGTATATTCACCAAAATCACCTGACTCATCTACGAAAATACTTAATTCCTTCACTTTTTCATCCCCTATTAAAAAAGGCGAGGAAGCAGCCCTCGCCGTAGGTGGACCCGGAGCATTACGCTCAGCCCAATTACATTATACAACATATTGAAAATTTTTTCAAGTCCTAATGTAAATCGTTTTTAATTTGCATGCTACGCTTTTAATCTTCCGTAATTCTCGTTATAAAAATCGCCAAATCTGTCCTCTAAAATTGCCTGACGACATTTTTGAGAAAAATCTACGAGGTATTTTATGTTATGGATTGACAAAAGTGTTGAAGCAGTTGCCTCTCCGCATCTCCACAAATGTCTTATATAAGCTCTCGTATGGTTTTTGCACGCAAAGCAGTCACAACCCTCAACGAGAGGACGATTATCTTCTTTAAATTCACTGTTTTTAATATTCTTTTTACCTTCCGGAGTGAAAAACGACCCGTGTCTTGCGTTTCTGGTGGGTAAAACACAGTCAAACATATCAATTCCGCGTTTTATCCCGTCTAACAAATCCTCGGGAGTGCCGACTCCCATAAGATATCTCGGTCTGTCCGCAGGCAGCAGCGGTGCGGTAAATTCGACAAAATGGTTCATTGTTTCTTTGTCTTCCCCTACACTTAATCCGCCGATTGCATAGCCGACCGCGTCATAAGACGATATAACTTTCGCACTCTCTGCTCTCAAATCATCATAGAAAGCTCCCTGCACAATCGGAAAAAGTGCCTGACGCGGGTTTGTTTTGGCTTTAAAACATCTGTCTAACCATCTGTGAGTGCGTTCCATTGCCTTTTTTGCGGTATCATAGTCGCAAGGATAAGGCGCACACTGATCAAATGCCATAATTATATCCGCGCCGATATCCTGTTGAATTTCCATAGAAACTTCGGGGCTTATAAAATGCTTTTTGCCGTCTTTAGGGTCGCGAAATTCTACTCCGTCCTCTCCGATTTTGTTCAAATGAGAGAGGGAAAATACCTGAAACCCGCCCGAATCCGTCAAAACAGGTTTGTGCCAGTTCATCCATTCGTGTATCCCGCCAAATTGTTTTATGAGTTTTGAACCCGCTCTCAAATACAAGTGATAAGAATTTGAAAGCATAATTTGCGCACCCGTATCTGCAATCTGATCGGACGTAAGAGTTTTTACGGCAGAGTTAGTTCCGACAGGCATGAAAATCGGAGTTTTTATAATTCCGTGCGGGGTTGTAAAAATCCCTGCACGCGCCCCTGTTTGACGGCAAGTGTGAACAAGCTCATAATTAAAATTTTTGTGTGCATTATCGCGCATGATACCCCTCACCCGAATTTGTAATTTCGCTGTCGCTCACTAACAAATTCTTCCCTCTCCCTCAAGGGGCGAGGGAAAAAATTTATCCCAAATCCGTAATTACGCTTTCTGCCATATTTTCGTATTCGTCACAAAGTTCTTTTTCATCAAAATAAATTGCAATTTCTCTTTCCGCACTTTCTTCCGAATCCGAACCGTGGATTACATTGTATTCCATAATCAGTGCATAATCAGCTCTGATAGTTCCGACTTCTGCTTCCATGGGGTTTGTTTTACCCATAAGATGTCTTGCGCCTGCAATTACGTTATAGCCTTTCCAAACCATTGCGACAATCGGACCGCTTTGAATGTATCTGATTAATCTCGGATAGAAAGGTTTTCCCTTGTGTTCGCCGTAATGTTTTTCAGCCATTTCTTGAGTAACGTCAAGCATTTTTAAACCGATAAGTTTAAAACCCTTGTTTTCAAATCTTTTGATAATTTCCCCAACTAATCCTCTTTTTACACCGTCAGGTTTAACGGCGATAAAAGTTCTCTGTTCCTTTAGCATGTAGATTCCTCCATTCAAGTCAATAGTACCATAAAAAAAGTTTTGTTGCATTCTTTGTCCGTAAAAATTTAAAATGTTCAAATATCCCATACGTTCGGTTGATTTTGTAAAGATATTTTACAAAATTAGTTAAATATGTGCTAAACTAATGACATAGAAAAAATAATAATTAAAACCATGTTGAGGTAGATATGGCAGGTATTGTAAATTTATTATCACAGATGTTTGTTCCGAAAACGACACCCGCGACGGTTCCCGTCAGGAGTTCCAATCCCTATGGCAACAATCCGTTTGTTCATTATAACGGCAACAGTTTGAATACTTATGCAAAAAATGCTCCCGTAAGAGGCGGTTATTTTGCAGGATACTATAACGGTAAACAAAATATCGTAGGCAGACGTTTGTTTATTGAAGTGTAAAAAGAAATGTCTGAGTGATAGCGAAAAATCTTTGTCTATTCAATATTCAAAAGTTCATGTATTTTCATATTTAAAATATTGCAAATTTTAAAAAGAGTATCGAGTGATGCTCTTTTTTCTCCTCTTTCGATTTCTCCGAGATAATAGTCGTTCATGCCGGCTAATTCAGCGAAATTTTCTCGTGACATTTTTTGTTTTTTTCTGAGTGAATATATTTTTTTACCTAACTTTTTGTAAAAATCATTTGACATTTTTACATGCTATGTTATTATGTAAATAAATTACATTGGCTATGAGCCAATATTAAAAAGGGGGAAAAAGATGATTAAAAGTAGTAAGTATTGTATGTTTGGTAAGTCTATTACGGAGACTAAGGAGCAAGCGAGGCTGTTAAGTGGTTTAATATTATCCGTAAAGAACCTCTCACCTTTCACGTTTTCACGTAAATGCACAGCTACCCGAATTATTCGGGGTGTCGGCGGAGTAACGTCCGACCGACACCATACGGGCCGGGTCAGCTTCGCTGACGCGGCGCCCTACCGAAAATTCGGTTTCACCCTCGCCGAAGTCCTCATCACCCTCGGCATAATCGGTGTTGTTGTAGCTTTGACGATGCCGACATTGATTGCTAATTATCAAAAGCATGTAGCTTTAAACAAATTAAAACAAACTTACTCAATACTATATCAAGCGATAGAACTATCGGAAAATGATAACGGCTATATTTCGGAATGGGTTATGCCCGTTAATAATCAGGAAAGTTTGACGAAATTTTGTAACACATATTTATTACCTTATCTAAAATATAGTTCTTATAAAAATCCTAAAATAAAACTTGCTAACGGTGTGTCTTTGATTTTATGGACAAGCGCAGGTTCTGAACAAATACAAATGTCTGTGTATTTAAAAGATTTTGAACATCAAAATTCGGGCAAAAATTATTTTAATTTTTGGCTTGGTGTTCCGCCTGAATATGCGGTTATAAAACAAAAATTGCGACCTTATGATAACAACGGTGTTATTTATAATCCGGCAAATCCTTTGGCATACTGGCGTGATAATAATGTTTACGGTTGCAATAAGAACAACAATAACAGAGCTTTCTGTACCGGATATATAATGTATAATAATTGGCAAATTCCAAAGGATTATCCGTGGTAGCTATACTTTTTTGCAAATTTGTATTATAATTTTCGTATGCAATTAAAGACTAAAAAAATCCTAATTGTCGGTTCGTCCGCTAAAGAGTTTGCGTTGGCAAAGAAGTTTGAAGATTACGGGTGTGAAATTGTCGTTGCGCCCGGAAATTCTGCGATTAAAGAAAAATTTGAGTGTGCGGATATAAGAGAAAATAATGTTAAAGAGCTTTTAGATTTTGCACTTGAAAATGCTGTTGATTTGACAATCGCTTCGTCTGAATCTGCCATAAAATCAGATATTGCAGGGTTATTTCAAAATAACGGACAAATGATTTTTGCCCCGACTGCAAGCAGTGCTGAGGCTTTTATCTCTCGTTCGGCAGCGAAAAAACTTTTGTATAAATTGCGAATACCGACTCCGCGTTTCGGGATTTTTGATAAAATCCAAAATGCATACGATTATCTCAAAACCGCACAAATGCCTCAGGTAATTCGTACGGACGAAACCGTAGAAGGTCGTGACAGGCTTGTGTGTACCACTTTTGCAACATCAAAAACTTTCGTTGATGATTTGTTTTGCAGAGGCGAAGAAAAAGTTGTATTGGAAGATTTTGTTTACGGGCATGAATTTACGGTTTATGCGGTTACTGACGGTTATAGCGCACTGCCTTTGACCTCCGTGGCTAATTACAAGTTTATGGAGGACGGAAACGGCGGTATTTTGACTTCGGGTATCGGAGCTTTTGTTCCCGATTATAAGATTTCAAAGGAAATTGAAAATTCCGTTATGCATAATGTTGTTAATAATGTTTTGCAGGCATTGGAAAAAAAGGGAACTCCGTATCTCGGAATTTTTGGTGTCGATTGTGTTTTAAAAGATGACGGTCGGTTTGTAACTTTAGGGTTTAAACCGTTTTTATCCGATCATGATGCTCAGGCGGTTTTGAATTTGGTTGATGAAAATTTACTTACTTTGTTTGAGGCATGTGCGGTAGGGTCTTTTGCTGATGATTACGAAGTAATAAATATGTCCGAAAATACTTCCGTTTCATGTGTTTTATCCGCAAGATGCAAGGGTAAAGTAATTGAAGGGCTTGAACTTGTCGAATCCGATATTATCCCGTTTGCTCTGAATAAAAACGGGTATATGGAATATGAAACGATTGAGGGTAAAAATTTAGTTCTTACCAAAACGGCTAAAACACTTTCCAGAGCTAAAAAAGAACTTTATGAAGATGTTGATGTCGTAAAATTTGAAGGTAAAAAATATCGTTCTGATATTTGTGAGCAGGTTGAAAAATTTTAAAGCATCATTATAAATAAAAGTATGAAGAATTATTATTCTATTCTTGGAGTTACACCTGACAGTACGGATTTGGAAATCAAATCGGCATATCGTTCTTTGGCGCGAAAATTTCACCCTGATGTAAATCCTTCGGGTGCGGAAAGGTTTAAGGATATTTCCGAGGCGTACGAAACTCTGTCCGATTCCAAAAAAAGATTGCAATACGATACAATAAACGGATTTTTTAAATCTGCTCCAAAACCTGATTATCAATCGTCAGACAAAGCTCAAGAGGAATACAAAAAAACTTCCGACAAAAAAGAACAAAAAAACGAGCAAAAATCTGAAGAAAAATACGAACATAAGTCGTCAAAAAATAGCGGGACAAAAAAACAAAAAAATGACGAATTTTCAAAAAAAATAAATGATATTTTTGAAGAATTCGGCAGACAAAAGAAACCCGTTCCGAAGCGGGGTGCGGATATTAATGAAGAAATTACCGTTACTTTGAAAGAAGTCAGTGAAGGTTCACAAAGAACGGTCAATGTTTTGCACACCTGTCAATGTCCGCACTGCAAGGGAAGAAAATTTATTAACGGCTCTGCTTGCAGAGAGTGCAACGGAACGGGCGAAAAAAGCGAACACAGAAAAATTACCGTTAAAATTCCTAAGAATATAAAAAACGGTGCAAAACTTCGTATACCGAACGAAGGCAACAAGGGTGAAAACGGCGGAAAAAACGGCGATTTGTTTATAAAAATAAATTTTGCTCCGAGTTCAAAAATTAAGTTTGAAGAAAATAATATTATTTATAATGTTCCGATTACTCCGTTTGAGGCAGTATTGGGTGCAAAAATAACCGTGCCGTCCCTTGACGGAAATTTTTCGCTCAAAATTCCGCCCAAAACCTGTTCGGGACAAAAGTTCAGGCTTGCGGGACAGGGGTTAAAACAGAACGGCAAGCAAGGGGATATGATTGTCATTGTGTATATTGAAATTCCTTCATCTTTGTCCGATGATGAGATTAGGCTTTATGAAAAGCTAAAAAAATTGTCATCAAAAAATATAAGAGAAAATATACTAAATGATTAAGGTAAAAGAAATATTTGCATCAATTCAGGGTGAAGGACCTTATGTGGGTTACAAACAGTTGTTTATAAGGTTTTGTAATTGTAATTTGAAATGCAATTATTGCGACACGGAATTTTCTTCCGATAAGGATTTTAAGGAATATTCTCCGTGTGAACTTGCGGATTTGGCAAACGGTTTTGAGGATATTCATTCGGTCTCGCTTACTGGCGGAGAACCGCTTTTGTCGGTTGAGTTTTTGGAAGATTTTTTACCGCGTGTTTCAAAGAAAATTTATCTTGAAACAAATGCAACTCTTGCCGATAACTTTTTGAGGGTTAAACCTTTTATTGATATTGTTTCTGCGGATATAAAGTTAGAGAGTTCAACGGGTATAAAAGATACGTTCAAATTTCATGACAAATTTTTTGAGGCTTGCCAAGGGGTTGAAACGTTTGCAAAGATTGTTTTTAACCAAAATATTACTGACGAAGAAATTCTTAAATGTACTGAATTAGGCAAAAAATATGGTATTGAGTTGATTTTGCAACCGGAAACACTGTCGGAGGACAGGATGTCTGGATGTATGGATGTATGGCAATTTAATGATATTAAATCACAGGCGCATAATAGCCGTACCTCTCCATACCTCTATACCTCCAATCTGTCTGTATCTTCAGATTTTTCCGCTCAAATTCTTGACAAATTTCTTCAAAATTACGCAAAAGTCCGTCTTATCCCCCAGGTGCATAAGTTTTTGAACGTAAGATAGTTGTCTTTTGGCATAATCTGTTTTATAATTTTCTTAAAGGAGAGATTATGTCTGTAAAAAGAGTTTTGCAATACGGTGAAAAGAGTTTGAGAGAGCCTTCAAAGGAAGTCCATAAAGTTTCCAAAAAAATTCAGGAATTGGTACGGGATTTGCTTGATACAATGTATGCCAAAAACGGTGTAGGTATGGCGGCTCCGCAGATTGGCGAAAATGTCAGAGTTTTTGTTGTTGATGTTTCAAAAAATGATGAGCCGTTAAATCCTATCGTGTTTATAAACCCTAAAATTATCAAAAAATCGGGTGCCATTGTAGCACAAGAGGGTTGTATCAGTTTTCCCGAAGCATATACGGACGTAAAACGATATGCAAATGTTATGGTAAAAGCTCTTGACAGGCATGGCAGACCGTTTGTTTTGGAGGCTAAGGACGGAGAACTTCTTGCACGTGCAATTCAACATGAAAATGATCATCTTGACGGTGTTTTGTTTATTGATCATTGCGTAAACAGGTTTGAAACGGACGAAATTCTTGCAAAGCATAATCTTCCTCCGATTGAACCCGAAAAGTTGGCTGATGATTCCGAAATTGACAAGGAGCTTTCAAAGTGATAAATGTCGTATTTTTCGGAACTCCTTTTATTGCACTAAATTCGCTGGAATATCTTTATAATTCCGACAAAATAAATGTGCTTGCGGTCGTTACTCAGCCCGACAAACCCGCAGGCAGAGGGCATAAAATCTCTATGTCGCCGATAAAAGAGTTTGCGCTTTCAAAAAATTTACCCGTATTTCAGCCGAAATCCATTCGCAAAGAACCGGAAATTATAGAAGAATTGAAAAAACTTTCTCCCGATTTCTTTGTAACTTTTGCTTTCGGACAAATTTTATCTCAAGAGGTTTTGGATATCCCGAAATACGAAACCATAAACCTTCACGCTTCGCTTTTGCCTAAATATCGCGGAGCTAATCCCATTCAGCGCGCTATTATAAACGGTGATAAAGAAACGGGAATTTGTACAATGATTACGGAATTGGGGCTTGATTGCGGGGATATTTGCAAACGCGAGGTTATTCAAATCCCTGATACTATGACATGTGTGGATTTGTACGAAGAAATCAGTCAAAAATCTCCGAAACTGATTGAAGATACGTTAATCGGAATTGTCAATAATACTTTGCAACCCGAAAAGCAGTGTGAAAACGGAGTTTGTATGGCAAATAAACTCAGCAAAGAAGAAACAAAAATTGATTGGACAAAACCCGCGGAAGATATACACAATTTGGTCAGAGGTATTTATAAATTTCCTTCGGCATATTTTACTCACAATGACAAAATTATCAAGGTTTTGGAAACTCGTGTGCTTGATAAATCGGGCAAGTGCGGTGAGTTCGTAGGTGTTACAAAGGACGGTGTGGAAGTCGGCTGCGGTGAAAATTGTTTATTACTTGTAAAAGTTAAACCCGAAGGTAAGGGCGAAATGCTTGCAAGAGATTGGGCGAACGGGTTAAGAAAATGATTACAAAAGGTATCAGAGGCGCAATAACGGTTGATGAAAATTCCGAAATTTCTTTAAAGTCTGCAACTATTGAATTGTTGTCGGAAATTTTCAAACAAAATAATATTGATAAGGAAAAAATATCTCACATAATTTTCACGACAACAGATGATTTGAACGCAGCTTTTCCTGCGAAATTTGCGCGGGTTGATATGGGTTTGACCAAAACCGCAATGATGTGTTTTCATGAACTGAATGTCAAAGGCGCACTTGCAATGTGTTTGAGAATTTTGGTAGTAATTAACTGTGATATAGATTTTAAACCAAAATTTGTCTACTTAAAAGGTGCATCAAAACTCAGATGATTAAAGTTTTGTAATATCCGTTACCGCAGGATCAAGCAGCCTTCTTCCGATATTCGGAAATTCAATGGAACATAGAAGTTTGTTGCCGTATTTAATCATTTTTTCAACGACACCTTCACCGTATTTTGCTGTCGAAACTCTGTCACCCGGGTTAAAAGTGTTTGGATTTTCGGGAGCTTCGATATCATCTGCGGGATAAATCGGAACGACAGGCGGAAGTTCTTCTTCCTCGACAGGAATTGCTTCTTCTTCGATAATTTCTTCATCACCTGCAAGAATTGCATCATCAGAAGCCAAATCTTCAATCAAATTCAAATCGTCCTCTGTCAAAACATCTTCGACAATTTCCGGTTCTTCGATTTCTTCTTCTTCCGAAGGTAATTTTTCATAAAAAACTTTGTCAACATCTTTGGCAACCTGTTCGACAATATCTTCCTCACCGTTATCCGCCAAAATCGGTTCTTCATAGCTGATTTCACTATCCAAAGGCTCAACAACAGGCTCGTCATCACCTGCCAAAATGTTGTCAACAGGCTGAATTTCTTCAACTATATCAATTTGCGAATAATCAGGTTCATCAGTTTCTCCGGAAAATTCAGGTTCCTGAGTAATTTCATGTTCCTTAGATAGCTCGGGTTGAGAAAAATCCATAACCTGTCCGTCTTCTTGCTGCGAAATTTCTTCAAAATCGAAAGTTTCTTCGGGTTGAAGAATTTCAACTTCTTCGTCAACAGTTTTATTAGGTTGCGTTTCCGTATCAAGCGGTTCTGAAACAATCTGTTCCGTTCCTGCCGTTTCAGGTATTTCTTCCGTAGTATTTTCGGTTACTTCTTCTGTTTCTTCGGCTTGCGGTTCGGTTGTTTCAATATCCATATCAGGGTAAGTTACAATCGGTGCGTTCGGGTCTGCAATTTCCACAATAAGCGGAATCTGCTGAGTATGCGCGCCGTAAACAACAAATTCATCATTTCCCAATTTGCTCAAAAACGTGTTGTAACTTGCAAAATCGTGTGTAAGCGTCAAGGGAGCGAAGAAAATTATGTTTTGCGAAATCTCTTTAGCTTCTTCTATATATTTAAAATCGTGAGGACAAATCACCGTTGTATAAACGTTTGATTTTTCAATGAATTTTTTCAGTAATTTTTTTGTTATATTTGCATTTCCAACTTTTACAAATGTATAAAGTTTTTTGTTAATTCCGTTTAATACTGTGTAAATATATCTGATAACTTCTTTTTGAAGATTTTCGGGCATATCCGAGATATCAATCACCGTTCTTTGGTATTTTTCGATTGATATGCTCAAATCCAAAATATCCTTGAGAGTTTGAGCAAAAATATTCAAATCTTTGTATTTCAAAAGTTTGTTTTTGAGCAAAATCAATTCCGGAATGTTTGTTTCGCGGTATTGTGCATCAATTACGTCAACAAACGTATCAAACGGCAAAAATTTTTCAGGTAAAGTTTCCACGTATTTTTGAAGCTCGATAAACACGTCCTGAATAATTGCTTTGTTAATTGCTTCAACATCTTCCAAATCGTTTTCGTAAATAAAATCAATGGTATCAAAGTTCAAAGGAAGTTTGAAATCTTTTCCGATAACAATTTTGTTGTCGAGTTCCAACACCCCTTGAGTGTCGATTATGACTGCTTTTTCTACAACTTGTTTTGTAATGTTTTCGAGTAAATCAACAGTGTTAGTGAGGTTGTCGGAGCAGATAAGCAAGTTGCTTTCCAAAATACCCGTATCGACTTTTAAAGGAATATCCTGTTGCGCAAGATTACCTAAAATAAGCGGATTCTCAACGGGAATGATGTCCAAAAGTTCATTGGATTGAATTTTTGTAACGTTTGCTTTGGCGGAAGGAATTGTGCCGTTGTAACTTTTTAAAACCCCGTCCTCATTGCAGGTGAAAAGAAGTTTTACAATGGCAAAATTATCCGTACCGTCAGATTTGAGGTTCATTATCTGAGCGACATAAGAATTGTTTTCGTCATCAATGATTACAAACTGTGACAGTGCCAAATTATCTTCTGTATTAAACGAAATTTTTACTAAATTGTTCTTAATTTCCAAAACATTCATTATAAAACTTCCTCACTTCAAAAATATTTTACCATGAACATGCTATTTTTGTACCAAATCTTGAAGTTTATTGTAAATTTCTATTGTCAAAAGGCAAATTTTTAAATCACGTTTAACAAGACTCTTTATTGTTTCTTTGTAGCATTTTAAAAGAGCTTTATTTAATCCGTTTTCTTCTTCAAGCAGATTGCGGATTTTGTCGGAATATTCCTTGTCACGCGTGTTGGGTTCGATTTTGTCGGCAATAAAAATGATTTTTTCAAAATCCGTCATGTCCAATTTGCCGAGGGTATGCCAGCGAATTGCCGATAAAATTTCTTTATCCGTAACCCCGAATTCTTTTTCCGCAATATATGCGCTGACGGGAGCATGGAGGGTTTTGTAGTTCAGCATTTCGCATTCTTCCACGTTCAGATGTTTTTTTATGATTTCAAGAAGTTTTTCGTTCGTAAAACATTTTGCGCAATCGTGTAAAAGTCCTGCGATATATGCTTTTTCGGTATCAAATCCGAATTTTTGTGCAAGTTCTTTTGCGCAATCCGCGGTTCCGAGCGTGTGAAAATATCGTTCTTCCGACAAATTCTCTTTCAACTGTTTTTTAGTTTTTGTATAATCCATTTTTTTCTATGTATTCCTTTACTTTTGGCGGAACATTTTTCAGTTCGCCTTTTTCTCTTATTTTTGTTGAGGAAATATCTTCAAAAGGCATGTCAGCGGTTTGAAAATTGTAACCTTTTTCTTTCAGCCAATCTAAATTTACATGTTCATTTTCCCGTATAAACACAATAAAATCAACAAGATTTTTAAGTTTATCGGTTTCATACCATGTTTCTATTTTTTTTAACGCATCCGTTCCGATTATCATTGAGATTTTGCCGTTAGGGTTGTATTTTTTGTATAATTCTAAAATTGTTAGGTATGTGTAAGATTTTGTGTCGCGTTGAAATTCAATGTCTGAAACTTCAAAATTTTTGTTGTATTCGGTTGCCAGTTTCACCATATTAAGCCTGTGATATGACATCTCAAGGTCATAATCCTTGTGGGGCGGTTTGTATGCGGGGATAAAAATTATTTTTTCAAACCCGAAATTTTTCAGAACGAATTCCGCCATTTTTATGTGTGCGTTGTGAATAGGGTTGAATGTTCCAAAAAATATGCATAACTTCATGACTGTATTATAGCATGTTAAAAGAGCGATAAGGTAAGTTTGGTAAGTACGTATCGGAGGGCAGGAAGAATAGAGGGCAAGAGGGCAGGCTGATTGAAGCGGCTAAGAAGCTGAGAAGTTAGGCAGCTAAGTGATTAAGAGGAACAGAGGGCGGGTGATTTATATTAAATATTTCCCTCGCCCCAATATGGAGAGGTTTTTATTTTCCGATAAGTACTTATCCGACTTACCTTACTTATCTTCCACATGTCATTACGAGGAGGGCTTTAGCCCGACGTAGTAATCTCATTCAATTTAATATTATGAGATTCTTCGCGATGCTCAGAATGACATATATATTTTAATGAGATTGCGACGGTCGCTACGCTCCCTCGCAATGACATGAAAACTATTCCCTCTCCCACAAGGGGAGAGGGAATTTTTACCGATAAGTACTTATCACACTTACCTTACTTATCGTACTTTTATCTATACCTCCATACCTCTTTTTGGGGCTTTAGCCCCAAAAAACTAATCACCTACGCACAGAGGAACGGCATAGTTGATGCTACGGCTGAACTCGCCCCAAGCACTAATATGGGGATAAATATCACGCTTTAAAGCAGAAGTAGACGATACCTCGGAACTTGACCAAAAGTAGCCACTCAGGTAGACAGGAGCATTTGCGCCGTTCGTGATACTACTTCCATCTACGCAGATGATGCGATCTGAACTCGCTACACGACCAGCATTACTGTCTTGTGTCCAACCGTTAAAATTAATAAAATAATCTTCACAAGACATACATGCTCTATTGTTCCCATTCGTATCACGACACTGTGTTCCGCTTGTTGCATGAGCATTAGTCGTAATTAATGTATACGGCCCAATGTCAGTACGTCCGTATCTCGCTCCCGCTATAACCGCCAACGTCTGGAAACTCGGCAGGTGAAGTCCAAGTTCGTTACATTTCTTTACCGCTCCTGCATAATAATCGGTTGCATAACTGCATCCTTTTACAAGACCTTTCTTTTGCAATTCTTCACATTCCGCTTTGGTTGCCGAAGTCGCACCAAATTGTACCGAACCGAATAACGAATTTAACGTTCTGACATCTTTTCCTATTCTGTTTGGTCCTGTTCCGCCGTTGATATCAAATATCGCGCTTATACAGTTTGTCGTTGCATTTGTTACGGGTTTTCCGTCTACGCTTGTCCAACTGAATGTTGTAGAAGGTTCAAGCTGACTGCACTGTGGCGAATACGTCATTATCATCGGCACACCGTCACCTGTTACTATACCTACCGTTGCAGTGCCTGCCGTTCCGAGTCCCAAACTTTTCAATTTTGACCCGTTT
>CADBNI010000006.1 GCA_902795965.1 uncultured bacterium | reverse complement strand
TCCCTAACCCTCTCCCTCAAGGGGCGAGGGAATTTATCTCTGCTCCCTCCCTGATTAGGTGAGGAATTGTTTTCGACTTCGGCAAGGATGAAGTCGGCTTTGTAGCCCCTCACCCGCATTTGTACGGCTCCGCCTACAAATGCTCCCTCTCCCCGTTTGGGTGAGGGAAAATCCTTTGTAAAACATGTATTTTTATTCGTTAATTTTTCCTTTCTCAAATTTGTTTAGTTATATCTATTAATATAACATTTTTGTTTTGTTAGCACAACATATTTGTTTTAAAAATTTACAATTAAAAACAAATATATTATTAATTTTGCCAAAAAATTTTATTAGTATGAGGAAAGTATGATTGATAAAAAATTGTTTGGAAAAAGGCTCAAAGAACTGCGTGAAAAGCGCGGAATGACTCAAGAAGAATTGAGTAATCTCCTTGATATTGAATGGCAGCATATCAGCAGGCTTGAAAACGGTAAAAATCTTCCCTCATGCGGTATCCTTTTAGGTATAGCAAATATTTTTGATATTGATGTCAGAACTCTGACCGATTATGAATATCTTGACGAAGAAAAAGATTTGGACAAATCTATTGAAAAACTTCTTAACCAGGCAACCAAATCCCAAAAAATGATGTTTTACAAAATAATTTCTGCTATCATGAAATAAAAAAAACCGCTTTCTTTGGGGAAAACGGTGAAAAATTTGTAGGGGAAAAATTTAAATTGGAGTTATTTAGATTAGGTGTAAGGCTTGTTTGTTTGCCATTGCAATAAAATTCATTTGTGCAAAAAGCAAATCCGATCGATCCTCAAACGGCTGATTATTATTGACCGTAACCTGATTGTCATAAATATCTTTCAACTTGTCGTCAATTTTTTTCAAATTTGCAACAGCCATTTGAAACCTCTCTTTTCTTCTTATTTATCGCTTGTGTATATATAAAGTATATACAAATTTGAAAATTTCACATTTTATAATTCTTGTAACATTTCTTTACAATTAGTTTTAAAAGTAAATTATCGGGTGAATTTTGTTTTTATATTTATATAGGGGAAATTATGTTCGACAACAATGTCAATCAGCAAATACCGTTTCAGACATTACGGCAGCAGCAAATAGCGCAGCCGCAAGTTCCTATGCAGGCTGTCGGTATGGAAAACGTTAATCCCGAATTGTTGAGGGAAAACATTCAGGATACTTATGTTGCGAACAGAGTAGCTGATACAACCGACGACCCAAAAGCTATGATGGGTACTGCAGCTCTGATGGTTCCGACCTGGTTTGCGATTACGCAGGGTATGGACGTTTTTGCGAAACATTCAAGAGGAGCTTATGAAAACACGCTTCAATATAAAATAGCGAAATTTGGGGATAAAGTTGCGGACAGCTCGTTTGCAAAATCGGGGTTTGCTCAGTCAGTAAACAACGGGTTAAAATCAGCTCTAAACTTTGTAAAAACAAAAATCGTTGATAATTCGCGCTTGCTAAGGTCAATGTTTTATACTCCTTCAATACCCGAAAACGGTATGGCGGTTGCAAATTACAAGGGTATGGTTGCAATGCAGTTGTTTGACTATCCTCAGCATGGCGAAGCGTTTGTAAAACCGTTGAAATCCGCTGCGGATTTGGATTGTTACGGAGCAACCGCACAAGAAATCAAAGATGTTGAATCGAAATTGGCTAAAGTTAAATTGGATTCCAAGAAAGCCGAAATCTTGCAGCAGGCTGAATTTGATATTATAAAGAAAAATACAAGAGATATAAGAGGAATTTCCAAATTTACAAGCAAATGGGCAGCGGCTGATGCCAAAGGCAAAGCTAAAATCCTCAAAGATATGAAGGCTTTTGAATGGGGATATGATGACTTTGCACATATGGAACGACTTGCCAAGAAAACTCACGATAATATTCCCGAAATATTCAAGGCTACAAAAAACGCAAATCCGAAAATGTTTGCAAGGATTTGGGGCAGTAACAAAAATGCTGCGGGCAAATTGGCGACAAAAGTTGTAGGACGTGAGGTTTATGCCTCGGAAACTCTGAACAAATTGTTTGCGGAATTGGGAAATATTGATTTGTCAAAACCTGAAAATGCAAAATGGAAACAGGTTTTGACGGAAACAGGCTATATAAATAAATTGCCGAAATCAAATTTTGCAAAATATTTGAATAAATATACTCATTTAATTACCGAAGGTGCAACAAACAGAGTTGCGGGCGGTAAGTTTATCGCGCTGATGCAGGCATGGTTCTTGGCGGAAGCGATTTATAAAGCCGCAAAAGCAGAAGGCGGTATCGGTGAAAAAGGAAGAACTTTTGCCGAAAGAGTAACCGAATTGGTTGCAATGTTCGCATGTATTCCGCTTGCTTTAAAACTTATGCACGGTATAGGCGGTTTGCAGTATGCTGGCATGACAAAAGAACAGGTTGAAGCATACAGAAGACATTTGAAAATTCATAACGATACGGCTATGAAAGGCGGATTTAAGACCGAAAAGGCTTGGAAAGCAAGTCGTGACAATCTCAAGAATGAACTTAAAGCGGGTGTTAAAAATCCGTTCGTAAAACTTGCCAAGAAAATAGGACGTATCGTAACGGTCGGGCTTGAACAAATCAGACCTTACGATAAAAAAGATATTGCCGATATCGCAGCTGACGGTACAAAAACATACAGAAAAGGTATAATGAGTAAACTTCGCGATTTGTTACGTCATCCGAAATTCGGTATAAAACAAATGGCAGGTTATCCGATGAGAATCGGTATCGGTATGATGCTTATTATGCCGATTTTGACCAAAACTGCGGTTAAAGCCGAACATTTGATTTTCGGCAAACCGAAACATTCCGTTCTTGATGAAGGCAAAGAGGAAGAAGAAAAGACTGTTCAAACGCAAACGGAACTTCCTCCTCAGCTTCAAAACCCTCAACTTGCTCAACAACAGGCTATTCAACAACAAACGCAACAACAGACAACAAATAACGGTCAAACAACAATAACAACCGAAACTACGGTAAATAATCCTCAAGAACCCGTAAGAACTTATATTCCTTCTCCGATTGGAGTTCAAATTACGGGCGGTGAAGATTTGTCACCCGCCGATGCAGCTATGCGCAGAGCCGATATTGCGGAACAACAAGCATTGCAAGCGTTAAAAATGGGATAAGACTTGCCCTAAATTGACCGGCATGGTATAATATTCTCAACGGAGGGTTTTATGACGGTTGATTTTGATTACAAAACGTTTGCGAAAGATTTGACAAGACAGGCGGAAGGCAGTATTCCGCGTGATGTTGCATTGCAGCATAAAAAAGAATTTTTGGACAGGATTTATAATTTTACATATATTGCGGGCGAAGCATTTTCAAAAGACGACAGTATCAAAGATTCCGATACGGCAAAAATGCTCACTCAGATTATTTCGGAATGGACTTTTCACAAATATGTTGATTTGCTTCGTTCAAATATTCCCGCAATGTATCACGAAAGTATTTTGCAAAAGTTGGGATTTGTTGCTTTTGAAATGACAAGAGAGGCTACGCTCGGCAATCTTCCGCGTGAAGAAATGCTTAAACTTGTTGAAATTCAGCTTAAAAAAGCGTTTGAAAAGGCTTGTCGTCAATTAGCCGCAAACGGACAGATTTCCGGTGAAGTTTGCGAAAATGCTTTAACTTTGTCAAATATAGACGCTATGAGTGCAAAAATGACAAAATTTAACACATACAAATATACCGTATGTGCCTTGTGTTTTGCTCTGTTTACAATGGGGATGAATGTTTTTTACATTAATTATCCTCATCTTGATGTGTTAAATACTGTTGCACTGATTGTACTTTCAATGTATATCGGATTTTATATCGGTGTTAAAAAATTCTCATAGTTGCGGAATACTTTTTGATATGTTATAATAAAATTAAGTTCTGTACGGATGCTTATTTTGTTCCTACATTTATACTAAAAGGGAGAATTGACTCTGACAGGATATGAAGTATACCCGCCGATTTTTAAATCGCCAGCGGGAAACGGATAATCCGAGGCGTTCACCCACCTGCGAGACTCCGCAGGCAACAAAATCACATTCGTGCAGGGCTTTTTTATTTTGTGTTATAATATGTGTATGAATGTTCAGACAATAATTATTTCAAATGATAACAATACGATTGAGTTGTTGAAACTTTATATTCAGAGTTTTGGGAAATTTGATTTTTTGACCGGAACTGATGATTTTGCCAAAACTTATGAAAAAATTAAAGAATTTCAAAATTGTATTTTGTTTATTGATATTTCGGAGTATCAGGAACAGGCTCTGAATTTTGTGTCAAAGATTACGGCAGAATTTCCACACTGCAGTGTCGTTGCATTATCCGACAAACCTGATGCGGATTTGATTGTCAGAACTATGAGAGTCGGGGCAAGAGATTTCGTTCCGATACCTGTGATTAAAGAAAATTTTGTGAGGGTTTTGGAAAATATTTATGGCGATTTTACCGGAGAAAAAGTAAAAAAATCCAAATGCCGTATAATTTCCGTATACTCAAACAAAGGCGGTATCGGAAAAACTTCCGTTGCAACAAATTTGGCATTGGAACTTGCAAAGATTACAAAAGAGAATGTTGCGCTTATTGATTTGAATTTTCAAACCGGTGATGTGACAACCTTTTTGGACTTGAAGCCGTCTTTTAATATTTCCTATATGTTTCAAAATCTTGATAAAATAAATGGAGAATTTTTGCTTTCGACTTTGGAAAAGTATAAAGACACTTCTCTCTATGTACTTGCAGATCCTCCGTATTTTAAACAATCGGAAAATGTTTCGCTGAAAAAAATAGAGGCTCTTTTTGAAATTTTAAGAAAAACTTTTTCTTATGTTATTGTTGATACAACGGGCGGTTTTGATGACAGGGCTATGAAGGCTCTTGAACTTTCGGATTTGATTTTGTTGGTTACGGTTGTTAACCTTCCGGCTCTGAGAAATTCGCAAAGATGTCTGGAATTGTTTGACAAATTGGGATTTGAAAGCGATAAAATTCAAATACTTTTGAACAGGTATATGGAAAATGATGAAATTAACGCAAAAGATGTTGAAGATGTGTTGAGCAAAAATATTTATTGGAAAATTCCGAATAATTACTTTACAATGATGTCGGCGATTAACAAGGGTGTACCCGTATCTTTTGTAAACCCCGATTCAAATGTGGCATTGAGTTTTAAAAATTTGGCTATTACGCTGTCTGACAGTTTATACAGGCAAAGGAAATAATATGATTGATAAAAATAAATTAAGCAGCAGATTTAAAAAATTTACTCCGCAAAGCAATATTAAACAAATAGAAACGAAAGAAGACGATTTTCAAATAGATGAAAACGCATCCGCAGTTGATTTGAAAGAAGTTTTTAAAAATATTTTGTTTGAAAAAATTGAAAAAATTCCTGTTTGGTTTGAATACACAAAAGACAGACAAAAAGAATTAATAAGAAATTTTGTTGATGCAAAGATTCTTGAAGATAATTTGGAAATATCGGATATTGATAAAGATATTTTGCTTGATGAATTGTGTAATTCGGTTTCGGACTTTGGAGTTTTGCAGCCGCTTTTGGATAATAATGAAGTTAATGCGGTTTTTATAAACGGAACAGACAATGTTTATATCGAAATTAAAAATAAAATTTTGAATACGGAAATAAAATTGTCTGAAAGTCAGCTTAAATTTATTGTTAGTTCAATTTTTACGCAAAAGTCGACTGATTTTGTAAATACTATTAAGAAGGGGAAATTTATTATTACTCGTGCGGGCAATTATAATCTTTCTATCAGAAAAACTCCGAATTTGGATATTGTAAAAGAAAAAATTCCTAATACACTTTTCAAACTTTTGTGTTCATTGATTGAAAAACGAAAAAATATTGTTATTGCAGGCGGAATAAATTCGGGCAAAACGGTTTTACTTGATGTTTTGTTAAAGTTTGTTTTGAACGGTAAAAGATGTTTTCTTCTTGAAAATAATTCGGTTATAAGTTCGGAGTTTGACGGGCTTGTGAAATTTTGCGCAAATTCGGATAACTATTCACAATTAATCGAGTTTATATTGAAATCTTTGCCCGAGTATGTTATTTCGGATTTGAATACTCCCGATACGGAAATTCTGCGCATAAAGGGCGGAATTTGTACAATGCGTGCAAATTCGGTTAATGATGTTTTGCAGACAGTTATCGGTTATTATATAAAATCGGGTTTACCCGAAAAATTTGCAAAGATAAAAACACTTGAAAATATTGATAACATTGTGCTTTTGAATGATGGTGCGGAAGTATTTGAGATTTCTCATGCAAGAACTTCTGCGGATTCCGTAAAAAGCATTGCAAAATTCAAAAATTATGGAATATAAAAAATTTAAAATTTCATCAAAATACAAACCTGCGGGAGATCAGCCAAAAGCTATTAAAGAGTTGGTTGACGGGCTTGAACGCGGTGATGATACGCAGACGCTTTTGGGTATAACTGGTTCCGGTAAAACTTTTACTATTGCAAACGTTATCGAAAAGGTTCAAAAGCCGACATTGATTATTGCGCATAACAAAACGCTTGCGGCACAGTTGTACAACGAGTTTAAGGAACTTTTTCCCGATAATGCGGTTGAATATTTTATCAGTTATTACGACTATTACCAGCCTGAGGCTTATATTCCGCGAACCGATACGTTTATTGAAAAGTCAGCATCAATTAATGATGAAATTGACAGATTGCGCCATAATGCCACACGTTGCCTTTATGAAAGGAATGATGTCATAATTGTTTCTTCGGTCAGTTGTATATATGGTTTGGGATTGCCCGAAAATTATTTTAAGGGTTCCGTTGAAATCAAAGTCGGTGATGAAATTGAACGTGATGACCTTTTGAGACATTTGGTAAGCGTGCAGTATACCCGAAACGATTTGGTTTTGGAACGTTCTACATTTAGGGCGCGCGGTGATATTGTTGAAATAATGCCCGCTTATGAAAAAACTGTTACAAGAATATATTTCTTTGGTGATGAAGTTGAAAAAATAGTCAGAATTGACAACGTGACGGGTGAAATTCTTGAAACCCCGAACAGTGTGGTCATTTATCCCGCGGTTCACTATATTTCTTATGATGAAAATGTTGACGAAACTATTTCTTTAATTCGTGCGGAATTACAGCAAAGGCTTGTCGAACTTAATAACGAAAACAAACTTGTTGAGGCGCAAAGGCTTGAACAACGCGTAAAATACGATTTGGAAATGATAAAAGAGATGGGTTATTGTTCGGGAATAGAAAATTATTCCAGAATAATTGAACGCAGACCGCCCGGGTCGCCTCCGGCTACTTTACTGGATTATTTTCAGGGTGATTTTTTGACGGTTATTGATGAATCTCACGTTACGCTTCCGCAGTTAAAAGGAATGTATCACGGTGATGCTTCAAGGAAAGAAACTCTTGTCGATTACGGTTTCAGATTACCTTGCGCAAAAGATAACCGACCGCTAAAGTTTGATGAATTTTTTGACAGAGTACATCAAAAAATTTATATTTCCGCTACACCTGCGGATTTTGAACGGAATCACTCTTCGCAGATTGTCGAACAGATTATCAGACCGACAGGACTCGTTGATCCGAAGATTTCCGTTCGCCCGATTGAATCCCAAATAGAAGATTTGAAAAAAGAAATTCAAAAACGTACGGAAAAGAATGAACGAGTTTTGATTACAACGCTGACAAAACGTATGGCGGAAGATTTGACCGATTTCTTTGTTCAGGCGGGGATAAAAGTCAGATATTTACACAGTGAAATTCAGTCGCTTGAGCGTGTCGAAATCTTGAGAGATTTAAGGCTTGGTGAATTTGATGTGCTTATTGGTGTTAACCTTTTGAGAGAAGGGCTTGATATTCCCGAAGTTTCACTTGTTGCGATTATGGACGCGGATAAGGAGGGTTTTTTGCGTTCGGAAACAAGTTTGATTCAGACAATAGGTCGTGCGGCTCGTAATGCTTGCGGTGAGGTTATTATGTATGCGGACAGAATGACCGAATCCATGGAAAAAGCAATCAGCGAAACCGAACGCAGAAGGAAAATTCAAACCGAATATAACCAAAAATACGGAATTATCCCGCAAACAATTAAAAAACCGATTGAAAACAATCTCCTTTCTCTTGTTGCAAGTTATAGGGATTTGGAAGATATTGTTGCGGAAGAAATGGTTGATATGGGTATAAGCAAAAAAGATTTACCAAAACTTATCGACCAGCTTGAAAAAGATATGCACAAAGCTGCCAAAATTCTTGATTTTGAACGTGCCGCAGAAATTCGTGATAAGCTGAAAAAATTAAGAGAAATGGTTTCTAAATAATTTTATCGGCTTTCTCATCGGTTTCTATTATTTCATAGTGGATTTGAGCCAAATAATGCCCCATTATTGCAAGATTCAAGATTCCGACCATACTCCAAAAATAAATTGCAACAGGGTTTGGAATTCCAAAGAACAACCAGATGATGTATGTCACCGGGATAAGAATTATTGCATTTACGATAACGATCTGTATTGCCATGAAAAACATTGCTATCATAACATCAGCACAATATTTTGTTATGGCTTTTATGTTGTAAGCATCAAAAATTGAAAATTTCTTTGTGTAAAGTAAGTAGCCCGTAAATGCAAACGAAACACATAATGCTGCAATTATTCCGTTAAATATGTTTGAAAAATTACCGTCAGGCATATATGGCGATATGAATTTTGTAACCGCCCCATAAATAATGAAACTTACGATACTCAGAGGAGCAAGTGCTATTGAACCTTTAATTCCGTCCCAAAATATCGAAAATATGTTAAATGACGGCAATACGCAAATGTTTCCGTTTCTTACGTTATATGTGCATTTAAGCATAAAACCAAACAGTAAAAGAAACGTCAGTACCAAAACGGTGAAAAACAATCCCGAATTATTTCCCTGCAACATCAATGTTACGGTGTAAAATAACGGTATTGTAAAAACTATATATTTTATAATTGCGTTGTTATCCTGTAATGATTCTTCAACCGCGTCTTTAACAGATGCCATAATAAACTCCTCTTTTTTCTCAATATAACATATTTTTACGGAGCGTGCAATACATTATTCATTGTAACCGTAAATTCACTGCCTTTGCCTTTTTCGCTTTTCAATGAAATTTCTCCGCCGAGTATTTTGACTAATTCTTTTGTAATTGCAAGCCCAAGTCCCGTTGAATTTGGAATGTCGGCATCAACCTGTTCAAATTTTTCAAAAATTCGGGATTGATTCTCCTCCGCAATCCCAATACCGTTGTCTTTTACCGAAAAAACAAGATTTTTATCTTTATTTTTCACGCGGAGTTCAATTTTACCATTTTTGGGAGTAAATTTTATCGCATTACTCAACAAATTGAGTAAAATTTGCATAACTTTTTGTCTGTCAGTGTTTATTTCAAGATTTTTAACCGATTTTACAAATTCTATATTTTTTTTCAGAATAAGCGGTTTGATTATATTTTCAATTTCACCAACAAGAGTTTTTGTGTCAAAGATGCTTTTGTTTACCGTAACAGAATTGCTTTCAATTTTAGACATGTCAAGAATTTCGTTAATCATTTCAAGAAGATTTAACCCCGAAATTTTTATGTCATTAACATATTCTTTTTGTTTTTCGTTTAACTTACCGATAAATTCGTTTTCCAAAATATCTGAAAATCCCAAAATGGAATTTAACGGAGTTCTAAGTTCGTGTGATACGTGAGAGATAAATTTCGTTTTGACTTCATCAGCTTTTTTTATCTGCTCATAACCTTCCTGCAATGCCTTTACCTGCATTTTTATAATCTTTGAAATTTCATCATCTTTTATAATGTTTGAAATTATGCAAGCGCAGGTTTTAAAAAGTTTTTTGTCGTCTTGAGTAAAACTTTTTCCTTTAATTATAATTTCTCCGAATTTTGTATTTTTTATTTTTAAATCCTCACTCAAAATTTTTCCGTCAAAATCTTTGCCGAAAGAGTATTCAATGCGCTTTGGATTAATATAATAAATGCAGGCATAGTCAAAATTTACAGCTTTTTTCAATGTTTTAAAAATGTTACTGCCAAAGTTTTTGCCTGATTGAATGTTGAAAAATTCGTTTATGAAATCCAAATTTTTCAAACTTATCACTCCTTATAGCCTATGTACGGAAGGTTTCTGCTATAACCGCTCTCGTCCAATCCGTATCCGACTAAAAATTTATCCCCAACTTCAAAACAATAATAATCAGGTTCAACATCATTTACTCTCGCAATTTTTTTATCCAAAAGCGAACAGAATTTTGTTGATTTTGTGTGGAAATTTGCTTTTATAAAATCCAGTAAAAATTGTGCGGTCAAACCTGTATCTACAATATCTTCGATAATCAAAACATTTTTGTCATTTAAATCGGGAAGCGATATATCAACCGCATGTACTTTTCCCGACGATTTATGACTGTTATTGTAACTCGAAAGTCTTATAAACTCCAACTGCATGGGCATGTTCAAACATCTTATCAAATCCGTCGCAAACATAACCGCGCCTTTTAGTACGCAAATAGCACAAATTTCTTCACCTTTGTAAAAATCGTTCATTTCATTTGCAACTTCACGTATTCTGTTTTGTATTTGTTCTTCAGTAAATAAAACTTTCAGATTTTCCATTTTTTACCTCTCTTAATTCTAAAATATGTGTCGGATTGGTCGTTACTTTTGCGGTTTCGCTCAAGCCTAATCCTGCCGCCCAAATTACTTCACTATCTTTGCACAAAAACACAAGTTCGTCTTTTTTGTGTTGCGGAATTTTTTTTTCGTTAAGATATTTTTTTAGTTTTTGAGAACCCTTTAAGCCCAACGGTTTGATAAAATCTCCGTCAAGCCTGTGCCTTAATGTAAAATCAATTTTGTCCGTATTTATATATGCCTTGTATTCGTTGTCTTTAGGAAAATTTTTTATATCTCCGTTAAAGGATTTTATTGAAAAAATAAAATTTTCAAATTTGTATTCCCCTTCTTTTCCTATTTTTGTTTTATTATCGGATTTTTTTTGTTTTGTAACTATTTCAAACCCTTTTGTATTTGCAAAAAGCCAGAGATTTTCTCCCAAAGACATTTTTTTGCCTGATTTTGAAGTTTTATTTTCATTCAAAAAATCATTTATTTCTTCAATTTTTTTTCTGTCGTAATCAATTTTGTTATCAATTAAAAGTTGGCGAATTTTAAACTTTTGATTGTCAAATTCTTCTTTCGCAATTTCGGATAGCGAATTTACCGCATTTATAACATTCGGGTTAATTTCTTTCATAAGCGGAATTATTTTTTTTCTGATTAAATTTCTTTTGTATTTTATATTTTCGTTTGAGCTGTCTTTGTTCGGATTTAAATTATTTTCACTGCAATAATTTTCGATTTCAGCTCTTGAAACGCTCAACAGAGGTCGGTAAAAAATATCTCTGTGTTCTGCAATACCCTGCAATCCTACTGTTCCCGTACCTTTTATAATTCTGTAAATTACTGTTTCCGCATTATCGTCAAAATTGTGCGCCGTAAAGATTACATTTGAACTAAATTTTTTTGCGCATTTTTCAAAAAACTTGTATCTTGCTTCACGCGCGGATGTCTCATTTTTAGCGACTTTATCCGATAGGATTTCCGAATAAAACTCAATACCTTTTAATTCTGCAAAATTTTTGCAATTTTCTTCTTCTTTTCGGCTTTCTTCCCCGCGCCAGTTGTGGTTAAGGTGAATTGCAACGGGTTTATATCCTAAATCGCACAGTACGTTTAAAAGGCACATAGAATCGTATCCGCCCGAAAATGCAACGATAAATGTGCCTGATAATTTATATTTTTTTATAAAACTATTTACTGTATCGCAAATCAAAATTTAGCCTCTTGAAATTTTTTAACTCCTTCTCGGATTTCAACGGCATCAACCCCCAACTGTTCAAGAGTGCGCATTGCAAGAGAATCTGGTTCTGTCGTCAGTGCAACAAGCATGTGAGCCGATTCGATTTTTGTTTTGTTATCATGTTTTGCAAGTTCCCATGCAGTTTCCAAGACTCTTTTTGCGCGTTCGGTGAAAACAATTTCCTTATCGTAGTATTCGTTTCCGAAACCAATAAGATTTTCTACTGTGTTTCTTGCATCTTTAATGTTGATTTCAAGCTCTGCGAGTACCTGACCGCCAATTCCAGTACCTTCCCCGATAATCCCCAAAAGAAACATTTCCGTACCTACAATGTTTCTTCCCAAACGTCTTGCTTCTTCTTTGGCAAGACGAAGAATTGTCAGAGTTTCGGGCATTTGTTTTTCGATAGGTTTAATAATACTGTGTGCCAAATCATCGTCCGAAATTTTAAATTCTTTCAAAATTTCGTAGGCAATTCCTCGTTTTGTTTTTAAGAGTCCGAGAACAATATGTTCCGGCAAAACGACCGATGAACCCAATTCTTTTGCGGTTTGCAAAGCCATATTCATGGTTGTGAAAGCATTTGGTGTAAATATTATCTGCCTGCCTTCGTATTCTGCCTGACGAGATTGGATATTTGATAGTTTTTCATCAAAGTTTTCGCTTGTAACTCCGAATTCTCCCAAAATTTTGGTTAATTCGGAATTTTTATCTTCAAGGATTGATGATAAAATTTGTTCCGTTCCCAAAATTTCGTAATTTGAAGCGGATAATTTTGAAACCGCACGTTCAAAGACTTTTGCAGCTTCTTCACTGTCAAAAATGTTATCGGTAGCCTTTGCTTGATTCGGTGCTTTTTCTTTATGGTCATCAGCTTCGGGATGATTGTAAATTTTCACTTTTTTCTGAACGAGTTTTTCAAGAAGAGTTTTGGATTTGTATATATCAAACCCTAATTCTTCCAAAATTTGGACATTTCTTGACTTTTTATCCGAAAGTACGGAAAGAAATAAATGTTCGTAAAGAATTGTCGGTTTACCCGATTTGTTGGCAAGATCGAGCGCACGTTTAAGGATTTCTTTATATTCATCATCAAACGGCAGGTTGTCGTTTTGTTGAATTGATGTGTAATGCTGATATTTTTCAATTTCTTCAACAAGTTTTTCTCTTGTGATGTCATAAGATTTAAAAATTTTCAGCGAAATACCTTTTGCTTCATCAAACAGAGCCAAAAGAAAATGTTCTGCCGTAACTTTTTGCGCACCTATTTCTTTGGCGATATTTTGAGATGTACTGACTACATTTATTGCTTTTTCCGTAAATTTTTCAAACATTATTCTTCTTCTTCGTCCATATTTTCTACATACTGAGCGACTTTTTCAAATTCTTCATCATCATCAATGGTTTCAAAGAGATATTCTTCACCGTCTTTGGTTAATCTCATCAAAACAACTTCGTCACTTTCTTCATCTTCAACAGGTAACAGGAGTGCATATTCCTGCTCGTCAACTTCTACAATGTCGAAAAGTTCAAATTTTACCACTTTGCCGTTTTCGTCAACGGTTTCAATAATTTGGTCTTCTTCTGCCATTTTTGTTTTTCCTTTCTTTTTATCTTGCGAGATACTGTTCAAGAATAATTCTTGCGCTTTCAATATCTACAAGTCCTTTATCTTTCCTGAAATCAATTTTTCGTGAACGAAGATTTTCTTCCGCAGTATCGGAGGTTAATCTTTCGTCCTCATATATTATCTCATAACCTTTCAGTTTTGAGGCAAAATCTTTACAATCTTCAGCTTGCGCCCCTTGAGTTCCGTCCATATTAAACGGCACTCCCACAACGATTTTTTGGACATTATTATCTTTTGCAATCTTTACAATTTGTTCGATTGCACTATCTTCGGGTTGTCTTTGAATATACGAATGACCGTTTGCAAGCATCAAAAGATAGTCGCTTAGTGCTATACCTATTCTTTTTGTTCCTATATCAAGAGCCATAACCTTATACATTTATTTAACCCACATTTCTTCTATTTCAGTTATACGAAGTTCGTCTTTTTGTGCAAACCAGTATTCGTAAAGGCTTTTGCGCAAAATGTTTTTAAAAAATTCTCTTATTAATTCTTTGTCGTTATAAAGAGAATACAGATTTTTTGCGGCTGTTTCATCTCCCGCAAGATGCTTGAGTATTGCTACGTTCAAAATTCTTTCGGTCCAAACGCGTTTTTCTTCCGTATAAAAAACTTTGTCGACATTTTCGTCAATAATTCTGTCAAAATCTTTGGTTTCCGTTTGGGCGGAAAGTTTTATCAAATCCTCAAATTCATCACTGTAATCAGCATTCAAAAACCAATAATCGGTAAAATCGTATTTGAGAATATCTTCAAATTCATTATCCGAAAGTTTTTTGATTTCGTAGTTTAGCTTAATCCGTTCGGGTTCAATGTCTGACAGAAGATTTTTCCAGCAAACATATTCGTAAGGCAGTTTGTAAGAAAGTTTTTCCGCATTATTCAAAATAGTTTTTAAGATTTCGGGTTTCACGTTCAAAGCTCTTTGCCCTCTGTAAAATCTCTCAATTATTGCGTTACATTCAAATTGAGAAATTTCGTTAAAACCGAAACAATCTCTTATCCCTTTGTAATCGTCAATTACAATCGCAACAAATCTTACTTTGCCCGACTGTTCAAGTCTTGAAAATATAACAGCCTGATTACCATGCCCGTCGGGATAGGTCAGGCAGAATTTGTAAGGTTTTGAATTCTTTAACAGATTTTTGTAAAATTCTTTGGAATTGTCTTCTCTGATACCGCTTAATTTCAGCGTGGAAATATTTTTCTTAATCAGCGGAACAATGCTTTCATCAGCATTTTCAAGTGCGGAATTTAGAGCATGAAATGCAAGTCGTGATTTTGAATTTCCCAATATTTCAAGAGCAGTTTTGCCGGTTTCGCTTGTTTGAGATGATAAAAATACGGGAATGAGCATATTTGCAAGTTCGTCTTCGGAATAATCGTTTGCGAGCGAATTTAAAAGAGTAATTTTGTCATCATCGGGCAGTGAGCTTAAAAAATCCATGAAATCTATCTGCACTTCGGGATTTGCAATCGCGCTGTCAAGTATTTTTCTTGTATCTGAGTCAATAAATTCGTCAGGATTGTCAAGATATTTGTCAAAGTCGTCATAAGTCCAGTTTGTATCAATATCACGTAAAAAATCGAGCGCAAAAATTTTTGCCTGATTTGTCGAAAGATTATTTTTTATAATGTTCCATAAATGTTCTACTGTCTTATTAACGGGGCAATATCTCATAATAAGAAACTTGACAAGATTTTTGTCCGAATCTCTGTTACTTATTTCTTTAAACAAGAGTTTGATTAATATCTCTTTATCATTTTGGGAATCCAGCAAACGATAATGGATTTCGTAATTTTCAAAATCCGTTACCCCTTTTAATTCTTGAAAAATCTTTGAAATTTCCGCTTTTATTTCAAAAGGATTAAGATCCATTTGCTTTCCCCCAAAAAGCATCAAGTATTTGCTGAGCTTCCGCTGACGGCATTCTATCATTGAGGATAAGGTATTGAACGGCAATCATTGCGCATTCCGAACAAATATTAACCCCCGGTCCTTGAACCATTTTTAGAACCTGAGTGTTCGGTCTGTGACAAAAACTGCAATAAACCAAATCATCTTTTGTTTCCTCTTGTTTTCCTCTTTTTGCTCCTAAACTGATAACTTTGTCGTCTGACATATTGAACCTCACAAAATTCTTATTGTAACTTTTTATTATAAAAGTTGCCAAACAAATTTTAGTACTTTATAATAAAAACACGATAATCTTATGAGGATATTATAGCATGAAAAAAGTATTTTTATTAATTACTATCTTATTTATTTCCGTTTTGTCCACCGCGTGCATAAATAATTTTGCCGTTCAAGAGTTGAACAACAAGGCAAAACAGTTCATGGACAAGGGTGATTATGCTTCCGCCATTGAACGTTTAAAATCAAGTATTGATTTGGACGGAACACTCTATGAAACAAGGTATAATCTTGCGGTTGCGTATACAAAAGCAGAAGATTATGAAAATGCTGTTGAGGCTTACAATGAAGTAATAAAACTTAATCCTGATTTTGCGGATGCTTATTATTCCCGCGCAGTTTGCGAAGAAAACCTTGCAAAAGATATAATTGCAGGGGAATATATCGTAAACGAAGATACTTCTATTGAAAAAGCGGAAGTATCAAATGATGATTCGGAAGATGTTTCGCAAGAAAAAACGGAGCTTTCGGAATTTGCAAAAGATAAGATTACGGGACTTTTGAAAGATGCAATCGAGGATTACGGTGTGTATTCCGATAAGTCGAACGAAAATGTTGATGAAAAGATAAACGAACTTCAAGAACTTTCGGAAAAATATGCAATTTAGATTTCAATCTCCGGGTGATATTGCTTTTAATATTTTGGGTTTGCCTGTCTATTGGTACGGTATAATTTTGGCATGTGCGGTTTTTATCGGCTTTTTGACGGCATATTGGTTATATAAAAAATTTTACGGCAAAGATGCCTCAAAAATTCTTGATATATCTCCGTATATTGTGATAATAGGTATTATTGGTGCAAGACTTTATTATTGTCTTGTAAATTTTTCTTATTATCAAAATCATTTGGGTGAAATATTTTTTATAAGACAGGGCGGACTTTCAATACATGGAATGATAATTGTCGGAATTTTGGCACTTTTCGGGTTTGCGAAATATTATAAAATATCATTTTTAAAACTGACTGATGTTTATTTGTGTGCTTCCGCATTAGCGCAAAGTATCGGACGTTGGGGAAATTTTTTTAATTCGGAGGCTTTCGGATATCCGACGAATTTGCCTTGGAAACTTTTTATTCCGCTGTCAAAACGACCTTTGGAAATGTTTAATTTTGATTATTTTCACCCTACATTTTTGTATGAAAGTATTTTGGATTTTTGCCTGTTTGTTGTTTTGTATCTGTTGTTTAAACGGTGTTCAAAGTATCCGGGTGTAATTACTTGCTTATACCTTATTTTGTATTCGGTAATAAGGATTTTTGTAGAATATTTCAGAATTGACAGTGTTTTGAATATTTACGGTTTCCCTGTTGCGCAAATCATGTCGGTTGCAATGATTTTGGCGGGAAGTATCGGACTTGTAGTTTTGTATCGCAGGCGAATTGATTTTTAAGTTTTTTTGAATTTTAATTTTTGTATGAATTTACCCCAAAACAGAAAAGCTCTTATATGGTTAAGCGGAGGACATTTTGTAAATGATATTTATACGGGTGTTTTAAACCCTATTATGCCGTTTATTGCTGCAAAAATAGGGATTTCAATGGCAATAGCAACCGTAATATTAACGGTTTCACATATATTTTCGTCACTATTGCAGCCTGTTTTCGGATTTTTTGCCGACAATAATTTAAAAAGAATTTTTATATTTTGGGGATTAATTTTATCTTCAGTATTTATACCGCTTGCGGTTGTGTCGGATAATATTTTACCGCTTGTACTTTGTATAATTGCGGGCAGTATCGGCTCAAGTTTTTTTCATCCTCAGGCATTGGGGTTTGCGTCAAGATTTTCAAATGAGTATGATGCAACAAAAGCAATGGCAATTTTTATTACAATGGGAACTTTAGGGTATTCTTTTGGTCCTGTTGTATCATCGGGTATTACGCAGTTTTGGGGTATGCACAAGATGCCGTTTATGAGCGTTGCCGGGTTGGTTTGGGCTTTGCTGATGTTTAAATTTGTCCCGAAGATTTCATTGACGGAAAGAATCGAACACAAATTACATTTTAGAAAAGTTTTTGATGAAATTTTACACAATCGAAAGTTAAATATTTTAAACATAATTGCAATGTTGAAAACGATGGTTCAGTCATCTTGCTTTATATTACTTCCGTTTTTGTGGAAAAGCATGGGACATAAGCCGTTGTATATCGGTACGGCTCTGTTTTTATTCATTTTCGCGGGCGGTTTAGGGTCTTTTGCAAGCAGTTTTGTTGAAAAGAAAATCGGAGCAAAGAACGTGTTTTATATTTCTATGATTTCGACTTTTCCGTTGCTTCTCCTATTTTTGTTGACTTGTTCAAAATTCCCAGTATTTTCCCTTGTGATATTTGTTGTTACCGGATTTATAACAATGATGGCAACACCCGTAACAATGCTTATGGCGCAAAACGTATTACCCGAATATAAGAGCATAATTTCGGGGTTTATAAACGGATTTTCATGGGGTGTTGTTGCTATCGCAATGTCCATACTCGGATTTGTGGCACAAAATATAGGCATAACAAAAGTTTTGCTCGCAGTTTCGGTCATCCCTGCAATTTGTTCTGTTTTGGTAAAAGAATTGTTTAAAGATTATGCCAAATAATCAACTTTTTGTTGTTTAAGTTCGTTTTTTCCCATTTTGGCAAGCATTTTTTCTTGAAGATAAGCTATTTTATACAAAAGTCCGTTAGTTGCCAAATCAAGACTTAATTTTTTGTCCAATTCGTGGAGCATGCCCAAATCATGCTCGCCCCCAAAAGTATGCGCGTTACCAATCAAATTCATCATGGAATTTGTCGTCTGCATAGATGCAAAAGCCGCATTATTCATTGTATTAATCGCATCAAACCTCGCGATTGAAGATACTAACATTAACCTTCTCCTGTTAGACTATTGTATAATGTTTTTAAAAAATTTGCAACTGTTAACTTATGTAACAAAAATAACAGTATTTGAAATTAGATAATATTTATATACTTTATATATATGTAAACATTAAATAAACACGAGAGAGAGATTTTATTCCTATTCCTATTAAACAAAGTTTTAGCCCCTGCGGGGGCTTTTTTTTTATGAGTTTACTTTTGTTAAGAATATATTTCGGTCAATTTCGTCAAAGTTTTTGATAATTTGCGATACGGAAGGAATTCTTTCGTAAAGTTCAACGCTTTCCATTGATGCCATTGCGATAATTTTACCGATGCCTGCATCAGTTGCGGATTTAATTCCCGAAACGGCATCTTCAACAACTATGCAATCTTTCGGCTCAAGGTCTAAATTTTTTGCTGCTTTTAAATATATATCGGGCGCGGGTTTGCCCTTGATATTACCGTCATCATAAACAATTTTGTCAATATCAAACCATTTTTCAAGTTTAAAGGTTTCAATAAAAAAGTCAACGTTTGTTTTTTCGGACATTGTAGCAATAGTGTGCGGAATGTTATTTTGCACCAAAAAATCTAAAAATTTTTCCGCTCCCGGTGCAAGTACGGTATTTTTTGAATCTTTTCTGCACATTTCTCTGTATACGGCTTCTTTTTCAAGCCCTAATTGCCGAACGAGTTCGGGAGCCGGTTTTTTGCCCAAAAGATAAGTCAAGATATCTTCATTTGTTCTGCCAAACATATATTTTCGCATTTCATCATCGGTAAACGCATGCGGTCTTACACGTTTTGAAAACTCTCTCCAAGTCTCCAGATGTTTTTCCGAGTCAAAAAACAGTGTTCCGTTAAAATCAAAAATTATTCCCTTGTACATATTCTTTTTCCGCTAATTTGTTGTATAAATCCAAATATTCTTTTGCCGTTTTTTCTTTGTTAAGTTTTTTATAAACGTAAGCCAAATTATAATAAAAATCGGGTTCGCTCTTGTTGTAGTCCGTTGCGAGAAAAAATTCAAATTTAGCTTTTGAAATTTTTCCCGTCTTTAAATACGCACAACCCAAATTGTAATGCCCGTAAGCGTAATCGGGTTTCAGTTTAGTGACTTCTTTCAGTTCCGTAATTGCCATATTAGGCTTGTCCTGCGCGAGATACAAAACTCCCAAATTGTAGTGCGCTTTATAGAATGTATTGTCAAAATTCAAAGCCTTTCTGTACATAAATTCGGCTTCATTTGTTTTTCCTTTGTCTGCCAAAATATTGCCCAATATAAGCCAATTTTGCGGAGTTCGCTTTACCTCGGGAATTGTGAGTAAGAGTTCTTCCGCATTTTTTATGTCGTTTTGTGCGTAAAAAGCGTTTGCCCTGTCCGTTATTTCCTGATATTGTTCGGGCTGATATACTTTTGCTTTTTCGTTTTTAACAAAGCCGAACGAAATATTTTGGCAAATAAACAAACATATTAAAACAGATAAAAATTTCTTCATAATGGGATTATATGATAAACTTCAAAAAATATCCATAAAGATTTGACATTATTTAAAACAAATTCATAATGTTATTAATTTTTCCCGCATTTGAACTCCTTGATGCGGGTTTTTGTTTGCAATAAAAACGGGTTGAAAATTTTCAACCCGATTATTATACACTACACACTGAACACTACACTTATGATTTTGAAGCTGTTGCAAAAGTCGTACCGAGTCCGACAAGTCCGCCGATTGCGATACCCCAGGCAGTTTTACTCTTAGTTGCCCATTTAAGTCCTTTGAGAACCGTATTTGTTAAAAGGAATGCAGCTCCGCCGAATAACGCACCGCCAAGTACGTTACCTGCCATTTTCTTAACGTTTTCTTTTCTGCCGACAGGTTGTCCCGTCAATTCCGCTACGTTTTCTTCCGCTGTCTTTTTATCGGCAAATCCGAGGGTTATTGTCTGCAAGAAACCTTGAGTGAAAGAATCTCTGCCGTGAGCGCGGATATCTTCACTGATTGTTTTTCCCGTAGCCTGTTTATAGAGAGTGTTTGCACGGCTTCTGACTTGTGCCGCATCTGCATCACCATACAATGCAGCTACACTGTTTACAAAATCGTTATAACATTCTTGAATTTGTTGTTGTTCGTTTCTAAGAATTTTTTCGTGTAAATATGAGGCTTTTGACGCAATTCCTTCCTGCGGAGCGTTTAATTTCAAATCTGCGTTTCGCATTTTTTGCTGCTGACGAACGGAACTGTCAATCATGAAATCCTGATATTTTTCATATTGCTTGTAGTAATCTTCGTAGCTTCCGCTGCCGCCCGTAAATCCGGGAGCAAAAGGCATTCCTCCGGGCATCATTCCCGGCATCATACCACCGCCGAAGATACTGCCGTTCATCGTAAGCATAGGATCAATTCCCATTCCTGTCGGATAGTAAAGATCCAAACCGCTCAGATCATTCATTGCAATCTGGTTATTGTATATATTCGGATAAAGTCCGTACATACTTGCAGCCATATTGAAGTCTGCCATAACCTAACCTCCAAATTGTTTTTAACCTACCTTACTTATATAAAGTATTTTTGTTTTAAAAAATTGCCTTTTGTTAAATTTATTGTTAAGAAATGTAAATTACAATGCGGGGCGTATGCCGCCCCTGCACCCCGCAGTTTCTTTCTTGTGCCGACAAGAAAGAAACCAAAGAAGCTCCCGACCTGAACTACGTTCGCTAATAATTTGTACGGCTCAACCCGAGGCGGACAAACTCACTCTGTGTCACCCTGAACTTGTTTTAGGGTCTATCATATTTTTATCGTTCAGACAGTGTCCGCCTTTGTTGTTGTTTCGCCTACAATTATTGCTCACTACGTTAAAGTCGGAAAAATTTATCTTTTTGTTTTATTATTTACATAATCAAAAATAGCCGTATAATATAATTATGCGAAAGTTCTTTTCAGGATTATTTACATTATTGATAATTTTGGGCATAGGCTTTTTGGCGTACACTCATCAAGGGTTTTGCCAAAGACAGATAGATAAGGTGCGCGGGGTTTGGTACGTATATCAGGGAGATAAGGCGTACAAAAAAATAAAACTCCAAAAAGCAATCAACTATTACCTGAAAGCCGTAAGGCTTTATCCCGAACACTACGGGGCATGGAATAATTTGGGCAATATTTATGTTGTCTATGAAGATTATTATTCTGCCGTTGATGCTTATGAACAGGCATTTGAACATAATCCGAAAATGATGCTTGCGCGCATGAACTACGGTATTGTTTCTGCTGAGAAATTAGGTGATTTTGACGGTGCAATTACGCAGTATGATAATATTATAAAGACGAAAAGGCATCTGATTTCAATTCCGTTTGTTTACAGTAACAGAAAAAGCTACAAGTTGAATAAAGGGCTTGCTTACTATAACAGAGGGGTTGCTTACAAACAAAAATCAATTTATTTGGATTATGATTACGAGCATCGCAGAAAATTCTTGCTAAAAGCACTTGAATCATACAAAGAGGCATGCAAAATTTTAAAGAGAGATTATGATGCAAGGTATAATTTGGCTTTGACTTACCATTTGCTTGGTGATTTCAGAGAGGCGGGGCTAACGTATTGTAAAGCCATTGAAATTTCTCCAATGAAGTATGAAGCGCATTACAATTTGGCGGTTCTTTTAAGACATTTGAAATTCTACAAAGAATCTCTTGATGAACTTGAAAAAGCAACTACTCTTATTACAAATTCGCCCGAAGAAATTTCCACGCGGCAACGGTATGTTTTTGACGTAATGAATGACGTTACGAGAACAATTTTGGCTAATGAAGATAACGATTTGGTTGAAAAGATTGATGATGAAAAACCCGCAGCAGATGATAAGTTAACTTATATTCACGGGAAAATAGTTTTGTCCGACGCGCTTGACAAACTTATTTTAAAAAATTTCAGAGTTTGCAGTGTAAGAAAACTTATCGAAGAAAATGTTGACGAGGCGGCCGACGAGTTTGATGACGTAAGGTATAACGTCAATGTTCCGGGTGTTGATTTTTAGCCTTTTACCGCGCCTTCGTTTTCTCCGGAAATAAAATATCTTTGCATTGCAAGGAAAAATATTAAAATCGGAACAGTCGAAAGGATTGACCCTGCCGCGATAAATCTCCAGTTTGACGAAAACATTCCCTGTAAGTTATTTACTCCGACAGGAAGTGTGTACATTGCCTCTTTGGTTAAAACGATACTCGGCCACAAAAATTCACCCCATGAACCTATAAACGTAAATATTGCAAGCACCGCAAGCGAAGGCTTCACCATAGGTAAAAGAACTTTCCAAAATACCTGCCAAACGTTACAACCGTCAACGATTGCAGCTTCTTCCATTTCTTTCGGGATACTCAAAAATGCCTGACGCATAAGAAATATTCCGAACGCGCTGACCGCAAACGGCATTATAAGCCCGACAAATCCCGCAAAATTATTCACACTGTCAACCAAATGAAGTTTAAGGGTAATTAAGTAAACAGGTAACATAATCGCTTGAAACGGTATCATAATTGTTGCAAGTATCGCAAAAAACGTAATTTTTTTACCTTTAAATTCCATTCTTGCCAAAGGATACCCCGCCATTGCCGAAAGTATCAGGTTTAATATAACCGTTCCCCCTGCAACAATCATACTGTTTATGAAATATCCGATAAAGTTTACCTTGTCCCATACTCCCGTGTAGTTTGCCCAAGTAAAGTCTGACGGAATGATTTGCGGAGGGTATGCAAAAATGTTTTCGGCATTACCCTTCAATGATGTCGAAATAAGCCATATAAAAGGGAATATTGATAACAGGGAAACTGATATTAATATTATGTGTATCCAAAACTTCGCCATAATGGGCGAATGCGAAGCAATCAGGTTTTTTATTTTCATATTAGCCCCTCACCCTGCCCTCTCCCCAAAGGGGCGAGGGTACAATTTTTATATGTCATATTTTTTCCTTTCAAAGCAGAAAATGTTTATCAATGAAAATATCATTACAATAACGAGCAAAACTACCGCCATGGCGGAGGCAAATCCCAAATCAAGATTTTCAAATGCGCGTTCGTATATGTAATAAACTATTGTTTTGCTTGAATTTAAAGGGCCTCCTTTTGTCATAACATAAATTTCCGCAAAAACTTTCATTGCCGATATTGCACTGATTGTTGAAACGAGTGCGATTGTGGGCATTATATGCGGAATTGTGACGGTCAAATGTTTGGTTAAAAAGTTTGCCCCGTCTATGTCGCAGGCTTCGTAAAGCTCTTTCGGTACACTCATTAGTGCTGCAAGATATATAATCATGTAGTAGCCGATACCCTTCCAGATTGTAACGATTATGACAGACCAAATCGCATATTTCGGATCCGTGAGCCAGCCGATTGGTGAAAATCCCAATTTTGTTACGAAATAATTCAAGATTCCCTGATCGGCATAAAGCCATTTGAAAGCTATTGCCGCTACGACAATCGAAACTATTACGGGAAGATAGATTAGAATTTTGTATAATGTGACCCCGCGGATTTTTTGGTTTATGAGAATTGCAAGAAACAGCGGAAATATTACCAAAATCGGCACTGCACCGATTAAATATAAGAATGTATTCCACAAAACTTTGTAAAAAATCGGGTTTTGAAAAAGTTTTGTGTAGTTTTGAAACCCTGTGAATACGGGCGAATATATATTGTTTGAATAATCAAAAAAACTCAGTCCGAACGTTTGAAAAAACGGTATAAAAAAGAATATTACAAGAATTACCGCTGACGGCAGTAAAAACAAATATGGCGCGTATTTACCGTAATATTTGAACATATCGTAATTATAACGAAATTCGTATAAAATTTCAAATTTTTTACATTTCAAATGTCAATTAATGCAAAATCTTCGGGTAATTCTTTTTCGACACGTCTGATAAGTTCGGAAAGCGGTATCCCGAGAGCCTCACAAATTGTCCAAAGTGAAATTATTTTGGGTTCGTTGACGCCGTTTTCAAGTCTGCTGATTAAGGATTTTTGTATATCATATTCGTAAGCAAGTAACCTTATTGACTTATCTTGCTTTAAACGTTCATCTTTTAATACTTTAGCTATTGCCTTAAAAATAGCTGTAGATTTTTTTGAATTTGCATGTTGCATACATAGAATTTTAGTGTTATGGTATATATGTTAGCGTACTATATATAGAACCATTTAAAAGGAGCATGACTATGAGATTTAAAAACAAAAACTTTGCATTTACACTTGCGGAAGTTCTCATCACTCTCGGTATTATCGGAGTAGTTGCGGTATTGACTTTGCCTGTTGTAAAAAGCAAAATAGAAAATTATGTATTACGAAACCAATTTTTAAAATTTTATGCAAGTTTTTCATCAACAATAAAAAATATGGAATATGAAAATGGAGGAATTTTTAAATGCTATTACTATCCCGGTGGTGAGTATTCGGAATGTAATGATTTTTGGAATAAGTTTTTTGAACATTACAAAGTAATAAAAATTTGCAACTATAATACTGACAAAAGCTGTGCTCCGGTTTATAAATCGAAATCTCAAATTATTGCAGACGGAGGTGCTTGGTTGAATCCCAGTTGTAGCGATATGGCACATTTTAATTATTCTGCTCACGTTCTTGCTGACGGAACGATTGTTTATATAAGCGGTTATGTTCATAGCAGATATCAATTTGTTGTAGATATAAACGGTCATAAAGGTCCAAACAAATGGGGGTACGATGTTTTTACTTTAAACTTATCACCGCAACAAAATGCAAATTACGTAAAAATAACGGATATGATTTGTACTCGTTATGAAAAAGGTGGAAGGCGTCTGAAAAATGTATTATTGAATAATTATAACATAAATCGTAACCCTTTTTTATATGAATAAAATTTACAACGGACATCTGACAAGCCAAACATCACTCATTGTGTTTTCGAGGACGCGTTTGCTCTCAGAGCCTGTCAAAAATCTGTCTAATTTTGATTTGTTGCGTGAACCCAAGACAATAAGGTCGATTTCGTTTTCTCTTGCGTAGGTGATAATTTTTTGCGAAGGATTGCCTGTCAAAATCGCCGTTTGGGTTGTGTCTACACCGTAGTGTTTTAGAAAATTTTGTATTGTTTTTATCGAATTTGCCGAATATATTTGTTGTTGTTTTTGAATATCCAAAATCCAGTTTTGGTCTACATTACCGTCCAAAAACAAAAATTTCGGGTCATCATTTACCATACAGATATGAACATCTTTTCCTTCAAGTTGTATGTCGGGCAGAATATTTTCAATAATTCCCGCAGAGCATGCACTTCCGTCTGTCGTAAAAAGGATTTTCTTTTTGTTGTTTTCGGCTTTTGATATGTAGTCGGAAATTTTACTGCTGTTAATAATTTCCTGCGAAACCGAGCCGAGCCATTTTTGAATACCTTTTTTGCCGTTTGAACCCATAAGGATTAAATCGTATTTTTCTTTTTCGGTTTGTTCAAGTATGCTTTCGATTGCTGAACCGCAATGTTTAATTCGTTTACCGATTTGAAACCCGTATTCTTCTACAACTCTTTGCGCGTAATCCAAAACAGTATCGGCGACATTTGCGCACGAAACCGTAAAATTATGATCTTCAATACTGATTTCGTCAGGCAAAAATGACCAGTCAATAACGCAGATTATGTCAACAACCGCATCTTTTACCCAGCCCGATAAGTTGCTAATGGCATTGTAACTGATTTTTGAACCGTCCGTACAGAATAATATTTTCATAGTGTTTGCTCCTTGTCTTAAGTGAAAAGTGAGAGGTGAAATGTGAGAAGTTCTTATCGGTTTGCTTACACGAACAAAATTTAAAATTTTCGAAGCGAGCTTTATGAACTTTTCACTTCTCACTTTTCACCTTAATATATGTTAAGTAAAATTACATTATCCTGTATTCTATATTTTTTCGTGTTATGATTATTTTAGGGAAATGTTTTTTATAGGAATTTTGTTATAGTTATGGGTTCAAATCAAAATATAAAGCAAAAAGTTAATTTAAGAGAATACAAAGATTTGATTGAAACGATTGCAAAGGTTGAGTACCAAAAGTTTTCGGCATCACATTTAATAGAATTACCCGAACTTATTAATATAGGGAATCATACTTTATATATATTATTTAAAAATCATTCTCCCGAAGATTTTAATAATACCTATCTTTCAACTGCCATGAAATGGGCTATAAGAAACGAAGTCCGCAGACGCTATAAATGGTATTCTTTGAAAAACAGACGGCAGGAAATTGTTGAAGAAGGCGAGAATCTTAGAGAAGAAGTTTACAAAACAATTCTTTCCATTGATGAAATGCAGGATGCGGAAGTTCCGACACAGATTAAGTCTGATGACAGCACACCCGAGGAATCAATAGAACTTTCCGAATTGAAGGCGGAAATTTTGGAATCAATGAAAAAACTTCCTCAGCGTGAAAGAGAACTTATTGAATATAAATTTTTTAAGGATAAAAAATTGCGTGAAATTGCCGAAGAATTTAATATTTCTCAATCGAGAATTTCGCGCATAATTCAATCGGGATTGGACAAAATAAAAAGGGATTTGAAAAAACAGGGGATACTTTAGTGAAAACAATTTTTGAAAAAAGCAACGGTGTATTGGGGATTACGTTTACGGACGAAAAAGAAGATTTATCTTTTCTTGATGAAAAATTTTTGCGAAAAAGTGAAGCCGGCTTGCCACAGGTTGGTGAATTGCAGGCTATGCGCCACTATAAAGAACTTTCCGATAAAAATTTCTGCATAGAAAAAGGGTTTTATCCTTTGGGGTCTTGTACAATGAAGTATAACCCGAAAGTTAATGAGATGTTGGCAAGTCTTGAAGGGTTTACAAACCTTCATCCGCTCTGTGATGACAGCGATTGTCAAGGAGCATTGGAATTAATGTACAAACTTCAGGAAGCATTGAAAAAGATTACGGGCATGTCTGCCGTTACTTTACAACCCGCCGCAGGTGCTCACGGTGAGTTGACGGGCATGATGATTGTTAAAAAGTATTTTGAAGTTAAAGGTGAAAAGAGAACAAAAGTTATTATTCCCGATTCCGCTCACGGAACAAACCCCGCAAGTGCGCATTTGTGCGGATTTGATATTGTTCCCGTAAAATCGAACGACAAAGGGCAGGTTGACATTAATGCATTGAGAGAACTTTTGACGTCTGATGTTGCGGCAATTATGATGACAAATCCAAATACGCTCGGAATTTTTGAAGAAAATGTTTTGGAAATTTCAAAACTTATGCATGAAAACGGTTCACTTCTTTACTATGACGGAGCAAATTTGAATGCTATTATGGGTTATACAAATCCGAAACTTATGGGGTTTGACGTTGTTCATCTTAATTTGCACAAAACCATGTCGACTCCTCATGGTGGCGGAGGCCCCGGTGCTGGACCTGTTTGCGTTACTGAAGAACTTAAAGAAATGCTGCCTGCTCCGATTGTTGAATTTGACGGAGAAAAATATTACAGATATTCGTCTATGAAGCATTCAATCGGCAACGTAAAAGGCTTTTTCGGCAACTTTGGCGTGATGGTAAAGGCTTATGCATATATTCTTATGATGGGTAAAAACTTGAAAGAAGCAAGTGAGAATGCGGTTTTGAACGCAAATTATCTCAAAGAAAAGCTGAAAGGTGCTTATCTTTTGCCGTTTGACGAACCTTGCATGCACGAATTTGTTCTTTCGGGTGAAAAACAGCATCACGAAAACGGAGTTTCAACTTTAAATATAGCAAAGGCTCTCATGGACGAGAATACTCATCCCCCAACGGTGTACTTCCCGTTAATCGTACATGAAGCTATAATGATTGAACCTACGGAATCGGAAACGAAAGAAGTTTTGGACGAATTTGTTGACGTTATGCTAAAAATTGCTCAAGAAGCAAAAACAAATCCCGAAAAACTTATTTCGGCACCGCATACAACCCCCGTAAAAAGGTTGGACGAAACGCTTGCTGCACGCAGACCCGATTTGTGTTTTAAATCAGGTATCGAGAAATAAAAATGAAAAACGAAACAAAAAAAATAAAAGTAGCATTTCCTCACATGGGTACTGTATCGGTAGCCTGGGCTGCCGCTATGAGAAAAATCGGTGTTGAACCTTTTGTTCCGCCCTATACGAGTAAGAAAACCTTATCGCTCGGTACAAAACATTCGCCCGAGGCTATTTGTCTGCCTTATAAGCTGATTCTGGGTAATTTTATTGAAGCTATTGAAGGCGGAGCGGATTATGTTGCAATGATTACATCTCCCGGGTGCTGCCGATTGGGCGAGTACGGAAATTGTATTCACAGTGCGCTTGTGGATTTAGGATATGATGCAAAATATATTGAACTTACTCTGTATGACGGGATTAAGGGAATGTATAATTTCCTGCAAAGATTGAGCGGAAAAAACAATCCGATACTTTTTGCAAGAGCAATAAATATTGGGATAAGAAAGATGTTTGCGCTTGACGATCTTGAAAATATCCTTTCTTATTATCGTGCAAGAGAAGTTAATTTTGGTGATGCGGAGAAAAATTTTAACAAAGCCGTTAAACTTATTGACGAAGCCGATAATACAAGAAGTTTGAAAAAGGCCAAAAAGGCTGCTTTTGAACTTATGAAACAAACAAGAATTGATAAAAATCGTGAAGTTTTGCGTGTAGATATTACGGGTGAAATTTATTTGGTTTGCGACCAATTTTCCAACCAAAATATATTAAGAGAACTCGGTAAAATGGGTGTGCAAACAAGAAGAAGTCTTACAATAAGCGGATTTATCAAAGATGCCATTATACCTAAAATCTTTAGGGAAGGTGAAACTCATCTTCAAAGGGCATACAGACTTGCACAACCTTATCTTATGCGTGATATCGGAGGAGATTCTTTGGAATGTGTTTCTGATGTTGCGTATGCGGACGAAAGAGGTATTGACGGAATTATTCACATAAGTCCGTTTACTTGTATGCCCGAAATTATGTCGCAGAATATTTTCCCTGCTATGAGAGAAAATTGTGATATTCCGATTTTACCTTTGATTATGGACGAACAAACCGGTAAGGCGGGTTATCTCACAAGATTGGAAGCGTTTGTGGATTTGATGAGAAGACGTAAAAGAAAAATGACAAAAGAGGCAACAAATGTTTAAGACTTTAAAAGATGCATTTCATGTAACAAATTCAAATATAATTCTTGCGGTACCTTTAATCTTGTTTTTAAAGATTATTGATTTGTATTCGGCTTATTCTCTGTATAATCTTGATTCGAACGGCAAGTTACTGCTTGCTGCCGTTACAATTCTTTTTATGTTCGGAGTTTTGTGTTCGGGTTGGTTTTATATGGTGAAAAAAGCCGTTGAGCTTTCGGAAAAAATTTTTGTAATGGATTCGGACAGGGCGAAAGAAACTTTAAATCTCTTGAAGGCTATACCTGAGGGTATAGGAAAATTATTTTTACCGTTTGTCGGAGCATATATAATTTTGTTTTTCGTTCAGCTTTTGACTGCTCCGATTGTTATTTGGACGGGTATACATGCAATCGGAATGCCTGACGCTGAAACGCTTCAAAGTATTCAAAACCTTGCAGTATCTTCTTCCGATGCGGCGGCAAGTGCTTTTGTGGATAAGATGTCGCCCGAATTGCTTGCATTTTTCGGAAAATGGAGTTTGCTTTTGGTACTTTCGGTATCTTTGATTATGTATATTTTAATGTTTTTTGTTCCTGAGATTGTTTATAAACATCACAATCCGTTTGTTGCGTTGTTCACTTCGATAAAAAAATTATTTTGTAAGTTTTTCTCAACTTTCGGACTGTTTTTAATTTTGTGGATTTTGGGAATTATTTTGTTGTTTATTAATACTTTTTCGCTGATAAATCCGTTTGCTTATTGGATTATCAGTATAATAACTTTTTGGTTTATGGTTTATGTGACCGTAACCATATTTATGTATTACAAAAAATGCTATATTGATGAGGCTGATGAGCAATAAGGTTATAGCTGTTGTCGGACCTACGGCAAGCGGAAAAACAAGTTATGCGGTTGAACTTGCAAAAAAACTCGATGGAGAAGTTATTTCTGCAGATTCGAGGCTTGTTTATAAGGGTTTGAATATCGGAACGGCAAAGCCGACTATTGATGAGATGCAAGGAATTCCGCATTACATGATTGATGTTGTTGAACCCGATGCGGACTATTCGGTCGGATTGTATGCAAAAGAGGCTGATAAACATATAAAAGATATCTTATCGAGTGGAAAAACTCCGATTGTTGCGGGCGGAACGGGGCTTTATTTCAGAATTTTACTCGAAAATTATGATTTACCCGAACTTGAACCTGATTACGAACTCAGGGAAAAACTTTCTAAACTTACTTACAATCAGCTTTTTGATATTTTGGAAGAATTGGATTTTGATGCAAGAGATTATATTGAAAATATCGACAGGAAAAAATTAATCAGATATATAGAAATTGTAAAAGGTACCGGACTTCCGCTTTCAAAAGCTCGCGGTAAAATTGAAAAACCTTATGATGTTGAATGGATAGGACTTAATTTCCCGAGAGAACTTCTTTACGAAAGAATAAATAAACGTGTCGATATTATGATTAAGTCGGGGCTTTTGGAGGAAACAGAATATCTTTTGCAAAAATACGGACGTGTAGGAAACATTGTCGATACGATAGGTTATAAAGAAATGATTTCCGCTCTTGACGGCGAGATTACTCTTGATGAAGCAGTGGAAAAGTTAAAACAAAATACAAGAAATTACGCAAAACGTCAGCTTACGTGGTTTAGGAAAAACACGTCAATAAAGTGGAATTGCTATCCGAATAAGATGAAAAAATGATTTTGTGCTAAAATTCTTTGAGAGGGATATTATTATGTTGAAAAAATTTGCTTACGGGTTTGGGATATTTATACTTGTTGTGTATATATTATTTTTGTTTGTTCCTTACTGTTTGACGGGATTTGCAACCTCCTACGGAAACGATATTTCAAAAATGATTGAGGAAACTACGGGGTTTAAGGTCAAATTGGGTACAATAAGAGTAATTTCTTCACCCGATTTGAGTATCGGTATTAAAATTAATCATCTTGAAGCCGCATACCCGAATGATGAAACGTTTTTGACTGCTGATAATGTTAGAGGTCAGCTTGCGCTTTTGCCCGTTTTGGCAAAAAAAATACAACTTGCTTCTGTCGGAGCGGATAATGCAAATATTAATTTAAAAATTAAAAAAGACGGGAAGTTTTTGATTGAGGACTATATTCCTCAATCCTCCGATAATCAGGAACCCGTTGCACAGTTACCTTTTGGTTTTAAGTTGTCAAATCATTTGCCTGATATTTCGTTGAAAAATTATAATGTTTCTTTTATTGATGTTGTTACTGATAATTCATATTCATTGTTCGGGAATAATTTTTCCGTAAGCGATTTTATTCTTGATAAGAAGGTTAAAATCAGCGCAGACGGTAAATTTATGCTTCGTGACAGAGAACAGTTTAAATTTGACGTAAAACTTTTAAACAAAATTATGCCCGATATCAGTTTGCACGAACTTGTTTTTAACCCCGTTGCCGAAACCGAAAAATCGGCTCAGACAAATTCCGCAAACTCAATTAATCCGATAGAAATATTTAATGCGATTTATCAAAATCAGCTTACCGCGGATTTGATCGCAAATGTTACGACATTCGGAACTTTTGACGATATGCATTTTAACGGTAAAGCTGATATTACAAATCTCGGAGTTGCGGTCGACGGTAAAAAACTTCCCGAAAGTACCGTTGATATCAAGTTGAACGGTCAAAATTCTCAAGGATATGCAAAACTCTATACGGGTAAAGATGAATTAACCGAACTTGTCGGAAAATTCCATACGGGTAAAAAGCCGGCAATAGATTTGAATTGTAAGTCGAACGCAAAGTTTAAATCGGTTATTGATATGATTGACAGTATTGCCAAGACTTTCGGTTATAACGATTTGGATACTTTGAGCGCGACAGGCGAAATTGATGCTGATTTTAGCATTAAATCGGATTTGAAGAAAATAGATTCTTCGGGTTATATAAAAGTTCCTTCGGCATCTTTTGCGTATAAACTTTATAATATTACGGTGAATGATGTTTTTGCGGATATTGATTTGTCAAATAATTCCGTAAATATTAATGATGCTCGCCTGTCGGTTTTGGGACAACCGTTAAAGATTGCGGGTTACGTTACGCAAGATGCTGATGCGGATATAAAGATTACTGCGGATAAGTTGTCAATCAAAGGTTTGCTCTTGGCTCTCGGTCAAATTGCTCTTTTGAAAGAAAACAAAATTAATTCGGGAACGATTTCTTTGAATGCGCTTTTGAAAGGTAAGTTAGACAAAATTGTTCCGAAAATTGATTTAAGTATAGATAATGTTAATGTAAAAAATTTACCTTCCGATACGACTGTAACGGTTGCAAATTCAAAGGTCAATCTTACGACAGACGGTGTTAAAACAAACGGAGGAGTAAATGTTGTTAATGCAAAAGTTATAAATCCGATGGCTGTGATTTCCGCTCCGAATGCTAAAATTACTTTCGGTGAAAAGGATTTGACAGTTGACAGCGCATATCTTCTTTTGAACAAATCACGTATTGATTTGACGGGAAAAGTTGCGGATTATATGACGGATAAGATTAATTTTAATATCAATGCAAACGGCAAATTGCTTGCCTCTGACCTGCGTTCTATGATTCCCGCTGATTATAGAAGCGAGGTGTCGGGTCTTGGTGCAGTTCCTTTGAAAGTTAGTGTTGCGGGGAATACAAAAACTCAGGATATCAAATTTAATCTTTCTGCAAATCAGTATAATTATTTGGCTCTTTTAAAAGTAGCAGAGCTTGCGGGCAAAAATACCGTAATCAGCGGTGATATTCATATTAACGGAGATAATTTGAAATTCCAAAATACGGGGATTTCAGCAAACGGTTCTTCTGTTGCAATTTTGCAGGGCGGAATTTCCGATTTGTATAAATCTCAAAAGCTGAACATGAATGTGTCAACTTTCAAAAACGTAACCCTTGAAATTCCTTATATGAAAAAATCCACAATGGTTGCGGGCGGAAATATTGATATTGGGGGGAATGCTTTGAACCCTATCTTGAAAGGACATGTTTCAGTGCCTTTGATAAAAATCCCCGATTTGCTTTTGACAATGAGCGATATGTCAATTTCGCTTAACGGGCCGATTGTAAAAGGTAAGGGAACTTTGAAAAAGTTTGTTTCGGGCGGTATTGTTGCGGATAATTTGACGTCCGATTTCAGCCTGAAAAATAATGTATTTTATCTGAATAATCTTTCGGGTGATGCTTTTGAAGGCAAGGTAAACGGTGATATTTCTTATAATATCGTAAACGGTCATGCGGGTGTAAAATTTAAGGGTACGGGCATGAATGCGGAAAAAGCGATTGCTGGTGGTGCGGGGCTGAAAAATGCTTTGTCGGGTAAATTGGGCTTTGATGCGAATGTTACTTTGCATGGTGCGACCGATATTGAGATGATGAAAAATCTCAAAGGCAGTGCTAATTTTGAGATTGTTGACGGCGAATTGGGAAATGTCGGAAGATTTGAAAATATGATTTTTGCGCAAAATATTATGTCAAATCCGATAATGAAAGCGGGTGTAGAGTCGGTCAGAGCTTTGCCTGTCGTGAAAGATACTGCAAAATTCAAAACGATTACGGGCAAGATGACTTTCTCGAACGGTTGGGCAGACCTTTCGCCCGTAAAAACGTCAGGGCCTTCAATGGCTTATTATATTACGGGTCGGTACAATTTGATAAATGCCTCTGCAAATCTTGTTATATTGGGCAGAATTTCCGCTGAGGTTGTGAAACTTTTAGGCCCGCTCGGTGAAATGTCGGTGAGCAAACTTGTTTCTTTGATTCCGGGGATTGGAAAGTCGACTGTTGCGCTTGTCAGAGCAATTACGACAAATCCTTACGGTGAAAAAGTTTCGGAAATTCCTGCTTTGTCGTCGGGAAATAAAAATTATAAAGATTTTAAGGTTCAGTTTAACGGCGGGGTTGAAAGTACATCTTCCGTAAAATCTTTCAGGTGGTTGTCGGTTTGTGATACGTCAGAGGTTGAGTCTTTGACGGTAAAGGAACAGGTTCAGGTTACAAAACAAGCGGTTAAGGATGCCAAAGAGCAGTTGGATAAAGCACGTAAAGAGGCGGTGCAAAAACAGGTTGATGCAGTGAATAAAAAACTGGAAGAACAACGCCAACAGGCTCAGGAAGCAAATCAGCAGATGAAAGATGCGGTAGAAGGGTTTAAAAATTTATTTAAACAGCAAAGCACCGAACTGCAAAAATCAGTGGAATGAAGTTATCGGAAGCTAAGCAGCTAAGTGAGGGTAGAGGAACGTAGCAGGTATCATTAAAATTATTATCCCTCTCCTTAGGAGAGGGATAAAGGGTGAGGTCGATTATCGCTATCATACCTCATCCCTAACCCTTCTCCTATTCTTTAGGAGAAGGGAACAGTTGTTCACCCCCTCGCCCCTTACACCACCCCCTCTCCCCTTGAGGGAGAGGGTAGAATTTCAATATGAGAGCTTGCTCGAATATTAGAAATTCGGGTGAGGGGTAAAACGCACAAAGAAAATCGTTTACCCCTCCCTAATCAGGGAGAGAGCTATTGTACGAACGAATGTGAGTTTAGCAAATTGGGTGAGGGGTACAGGGGGATAGAGGATTAGAAGAATAGAGGATTAGAAGAACAGAGGAATAGCCATGTAAAAGTCTATACCTCCATACCTCTATACATCCATACATCCTTTTGGGGCTTTAGCCCCAAAAGACTACTTACCTACACAGAGGACCCCGTATTGGCCACTCTTGTAGTCGTTGCTCGAGTTGCCACTGTTAAAGAACACGAACCACGCGTTGCTTGAATCGATCTCTGACGAGGACCAAAACATGCCGGTGGTAGGTATTCCTTCCTGCCCTTTCTTTGCTAGAGCACGTAGTTCATCTTTCGTCGGCAGTGTCATGCCTATGGCATCACATGCATCCATTGCACCTTGCCAATAATCTTTGTTTACGCACCAACTGTACGCTTGGGAACATGTCGAAGGGTTTAGAGATGGAGTGTATGATGCTACCTGGTAAACACATGTTCCCTCGACATCTGTTCCCGCGCAACCTTTTCCAAATTTAGCTCCGTTGAAACTTCTGATGTCGTTTCTTTTATCTGCTTGTTGTGAGTTCGGTCCCCCTCTGCCGTTTACATCTACTACGTATGCAAGTGCATTGGTTACAGGTGTTGTATATGCAAACTCTTTGGTTTTTCCGCCGCCTACGGGCAAAGACATATTACTGTTCTTTGCATCAATCCTGTCACCGACATCATAAATACCTTTTGCAGGGTCATAATTTAGAATAATTGCTCCGCCGTCTGCAAGTACTAAACCTACGTTATTTGTGTTTGTTTTAAGCTGCAAATCTTTTCCAGTTTTTGCTTTTGATACATCATATTCTTTTCCTGTCGTATCAATTACTTTTGCGGTAGGCCAGCATTCCGCAATATGACTACTGTCACATCTTTTTGCAATTTTTAAATGGTTTTGAAGTTCATCTACAAATGCCTCGGTTGTTCCATAGCTGCTGTTTAAAAGACCCAATGCTCTCATTTTGTCTACCGCCTGAGTAATCTTGTATGCGATATTTGCATCACGTTCTGAGTTTGCACGCTCATTGACATTCTGAATTAAAATCGGCATGCTCACTGCTGCGACAACGCCGATAATGCCGAGGGTGATTAAGACCTCTGCTAAAGTAAAACCTGTGTTTTTGTTCATAATTCCTCTCTTTCTATAACTCCATTTGATAAATAGACTTATATTCAAATTATACGTCATGAATTGAATTATGTCAATCTATTACCTTGAAAAATTTACAATTTATGCTTGTTAGGTGGTTATATGAACACCCGATAAAATGTAGTCTAAAGGAGTTGGTATGAGATTAAAGAAAGATTTAGGAAAAAGAATACAGGCATTACGAAAGTCAAAAAAGATTACGCAAGAAAGACTTGCAGAGTTAATTAATATTGACCCTAAAAGTGTTAGCAAAATTGAGAACGGCAACAGTTACCCGTCGCCCGACACGCTCAACGCTATTGCAAATGCTCTCGGGGTTGAGGTTTATGAGCTTTTTATATTTAAAGAACAAATTCCTTACGATAAAATGAAAGAAAAAATAATCTCCGCCCTTGATGACGACAAAAAGACGCTTTATCTGTATCAAATGCTTTTAGGGGTGTAAAGAGTCTGAAATTTTCGGGATTCCACGGGCTTTGCCCTCTGAATCGAAAATTTCAGACTTATATAATTATTTTTTCAATCCCTCAATCAATTTCGGAATAACATCAAACGCATCACCGACAAATCCGCAGTCACAAACCTCAAAAATCGGTGCGTTTTCATCACAATTTATTGCAACAATCTTATCACTCTCGCTCATTCCGACCAAATGCTGTATAGCCCCCGAAATCCCGCATGCTACATACAATTTCGGAGTAACGGTTTTTCCCGTCTGACCTATCTGTATGTCAACGGGTGCCAAACCAATTTCAACCGCACCTCTTGTTGCACCTACCACTCCGCCAAGAGCCTTTGCAAGCCGTCTGACAAGTTCAAACCCTGCCTCGTTTTTCATTCCTTTTCCGCCCGCAACAATGATTTTTGCACTATCAAGCTCATTAATCGAATCTTTTGTGATTTTTACAAATTCGACAAACTCAACTTTCCTTTTTATATCGGCAATCTGCGGTTCAATATAAATAAATTCGGTATTTTTAACGATATTTTCAGGCGCGGGTTTAAAAACCTTCGGTCTGACAGTCGCCATCTGAGGGAGAGTTTTGCACAAAATAGTCGCCATCAATTTTCCGCCAAAAGTCGGACGGGTAGCCGCAAGCTGACCTTTTTCGTTTATATCAAGTCCCGTGCAATCCGCCGTAAGCCCCGTATGAAGTGCCGCGGAAATTCGCGGAGCCAAATCGCGCCCTTGCGTTGTCGCACCGATTAGAATTATATCGGGTTTTATCTCATTTATAACATCAAGTGCAACTTTTGAATAAAGTTCTGTCGAATAGTGCGTAAAACGGTTATCTTCGGCAATATAAACCTTATCAAATCCCGAATTTTGAAACGCCTCTTTATAATTTTCTGCAATTCCCGTCTTGCAGATTAAGAGGGCATCAATTTCGACCCCCTCACCGCAAACAGATTCTTCGCTTTGCTCAGAATGACAATTTTTTGTAAGTTTGTCGGCGAGTTCCTGCGCTTTATATGCCAACTCGAAAAGTATCGTATGAATATAATTATCCTGTGTAACCTGTGCATACAACAAAATTTTACTCATTTGCGTACTCCCGAATTTTTTGTGCAAAATCCTTCACATCATTGCAATATGTGCATTCTCCCCTGTCGTGCTCGGGGCGGAATGCTTTACTTACATAAGTCGGAGATGCTTTTATTCCCGCGGTTTCAAGTCCGATATCATAAGCGGACAAAACTTTTATATCCGCAAATTGAGCTTTTTTAATCCCGTTTATTTTAGGTCTTTTCGGGTCAAAATCACCTTTTAGCATGCAAATAAGTGCGGGAAATTCGACCTTAACCGTTTCAAGCCCATCTTCGGTTTCTCTCACGGCATAAATTGATTTACCGTCACAACGTTCGAGTTTTTTGACAAAAGTTACCTGCGGAATATCGAGTTGAGCTGCAATGCTTGGCCCTGTCTGTGCGGTATCTCCGTCAATCGCAAATTGACCGCAAAGTATCAAATCAAAATCCGAAAATTTAGATTTAATAGCAGTTGCAAGAGTTTTACCAGTCGCATAAGTATCAGCACCCGCAAATTTTTTGTCCGAAAGCAATACACCCTCGTCACAACCCAATGAGATTGCGTATCTTAAAATTTCTTTTGCCTGTAAAGGTCCCATTGTAATGACCGAAATGCCGGCAAATTCTTTGAGTTTAACGGCTTCATCAATAGCATAAGCATCATAAGGGTTTAGGATACTTTCTACACCCTCTCTTTGCATAGTATTATTTTCCGTCCATTTTATATCAGTGGTATCGGGAACCTGTTTTACACAAACCAATATTTTCATTATTTTTTAGATGCTTTTTGTTTTGCTGTTACGTCCAAAAGTGCATTATATGCAAGCATATACATTGCACATTTTTTTACGCTCGGCACATACCACGCACAACTTTCAAACGTACAAACCTTATCAATATCTGAACCTGCGCTCATAAGCGGACAATACGGAATCTCTCTCGGCATTATGCATTCTCCTTATTTTTTGCCTGTTGTATTAAATTGCAATTTTCGTCTCGTTTTCTTTCCTGATCTTTGTAAATTCGTGTTCGATTTATTACTTCATCAAAATCAATTTTGTGAGCATCAAAATCGGGACCGTCAACACACGCAAATTTTGTTTCTCCGCCGACCGTAACTCTGCATGCTCCGCACATGCCCGTACCGTCAACCATAATCGGGTTCATACTTGCCTCAGTATAAATCCCTTTATCACGGGTTAAATCCGCCACTGCTCTCATCATTGGCATAGGTCCGACAGCTATTGC
>CADBNI010000005.1 GCA_902795965.1 uncultured bacterium | reverse complement strand
TCCCTAACCCTCTCCCTCAAGGGGCGAGGGAATTTATCTCTGCTCCCTCCCTGATTAGGTGAGGAATTGTTTTCGACTTCGGCAAGGGTGAAGGCGGCTTTCTTACCCCTCACCCGCATTTGTACGGCTCCGCCTACAAATGCTCCCTCTCCCCGTTGGGGCGAGGGAAAATCCTTTGTAAAACCTGTATTTTTATTCATAATTCCTCTCTTTCTTGGCTTAAATATGAGCCACTATAAATACAGTATAACATATAATTCCATATATGGGTCAATTTTGTTAAGAAAACGGCAGGAAATGTTACATGAATGAGTTGGAAAGAAAATACTGCGTTGAAGTAGGACATGCAATAAGAACACTTAGAACAGAAATTGCTCAAAAATCCGCCTGTATGTTTTCGTACGAAAATGACATTCCGAAATCTACAATGACTCGCATTGAACGTGGTGAAAACGAAGCGCAGTTGGTTACTCTCAAAAAAATTGCCGAAGGTTTCGGCTGGTCTATGGAAGAACTTTTCCGAAACATTGAGCAAAAACTCCCGCCAAATTTAAAGATTTTTTCCGAAGAACATTATTAAAAAACTTTTTTAATTAATCGCTTGACATTAATTTTTTTTTATCATAAGATTGTCCTTGTCAAGCCCCCATCGTCTAGAGGCCCAGGACAACACCCTTTCACGGTGTAGACAGCGATTCGAATTCGCTTGGGGGTACCATATAAAATAAGTTAAGAGGGTAGTCCCCTCTTTTTTCGCATATAAGGAGTAATATATGAAAGTTTTGCCTGTCTCTTTTTCTCAACCAATTACAAATCAAAGACAAGTTTCAACAAACATGTCATCACGAAAAACCGCACTAAAATCTCAACACGATAACGTAACATTTACCTGTTACCAAAACTCTCTGGCACTTGGTGTTCATACAATTTTGAATCATGAAAATCAGGCTGAAAAGTTTTTTGACATGATTTTTACAGATTTGTTAAAAGCAAGTTATTTAAAAAGTTCCGACAAACTGGATGAAATTGCAAAATTACACAAGTCAAAAGGCATGTTTGGAGTTTTAACGGAATTTTGGCGACCCGTATCAAATAACAGTGTTATAAAAGAGCTTGTTAAAAAAGCAGAAGAAAAAAATGTTATTTTGGCGCGCACAAAAGAGAATAAACCGCTCCTTGAAGTTCATAATTGGGGAAGAAACGGGTTTTGGAACGCATTGACGGATAACGCAGATGCAACCCGTGACGTAAGGCTTGTATTTAATTACCCGAATACTGTTTCTTCCGTAGAATTCGGTTTGGATAAAAAAGGTCGTTTAAATGTTTTGCAATACAAAAACGGTAGTGCCGTATTTACAAAATTTCACAGATCAACCGGACACAGAATGCAGCAAACTTTCCATTCTGATACAGGAAATCCCGAAGTCTATTATTATAATAAAGACGGCTCAAAAAATTGGTTTAAAAACTGGATTCAGGGCGGAACAATTATTCCTTCAATGTGGTAGTTTACAAATAAAATATTTGTATTAATATAAAATTATGAACAGACAAATCCGACGAATTGTAAGAACTATGAAAGGCTTGTAAGGCTTACTTTTTGTCGTGAAAATAAACTTTACCTGACCTTTCTATTTGGAAAGGTCATTTTTTATGTTAATAAACGTAAAAAAATAACAAACTTTAGGCAATAAAAAATATTCAGAACATTTAACAAGAAAGTGAAGGTTTAAAAATGCAAAAATATATCCGACGAAACTCAATAATAAAGGCGAATGCCCCAATCGTCAAACTCATGAACTTGGTTTGGGGTCTTTAATTTATTGTTGAGACAGAACCTTTCCCCTCACCCCTTGAGGGAGAGGGAAGAATTTCTTAATGAGCGTGAGCGAATTTAGAAATTCGGGTGAGGGGTAAATTCCTCAAAGAGTTCTGCAGAAAGGAAAAAATGATACCCGCAATTAATGCAAGTCAAATATATTCAACATTAGGTAATAACAATTCATTAGTCCCCATGGCAATTAAAGATATTGCCAACAGTTTCGGGCTTACGGCAGGCTCGTATATAACGGGAAGCTCGCTCGAAGGTAAAGACAGATTTATTGACGAATTTGGGACACAAGCCATTTGGCTTTTTGGGATTCCCGCGTACAAAAAAATTCTTGATTTAACACTATACAAAGCTCTAAAAATTGATCCGAAATTTGATGTAAGAAATTTATCCGAAAGAAGAAGTAAAGTTCTTGAAAAATCAATCGAATATGCTGATATTTCAATAAAAAATTCCATCAAAACCGCATCGAAAAATCCGAGTTTCAGCAAAAATCTTGCACTTGGCAAATTTGTAGTATCAACTGCTTTGACAATACTTTCTTATGCGGGATTAACAAAATTCAGACACAAACAAACAGAAAAAAATGCAAAAAAAGAAATCCTAAAAGAAATGGAGCAGAAAAAGACTCCTATACTTGAGCAACCCACAATAGAAAGTTTTACGGGTAAAAAATCACAACCTTCATTTACGGGAAGAATTCAGGACTTTATGTACAATCCGGTCAAAAATCTTATGATTTTGGACGGCGCAATCACAACCGAAAGACTTGCACATTCGAGAAACCCGCAGGAATTAATCGGATATACGATTAAAGAGGGTACTTTCTGGGCATTTATGTATTTTGCAAGCAAACCTATCCAAAAATTTATTGAAAAACGGGTTGAAAACAAAAAGCCCGCTTCAATCGACCTTGATGCAAGAGTAATCGAAAGCAAAGAACTTGAAAATGCTTTAAAAAACGGCAAACTTAAACAAAGCGTAAAAAATATCCTGTCACTTGATACGCATGAAAAAATGATTGATTACATGCACAACAACCCTGATGATTTTGTGGTTCAAATGGCTAAAAAATCAGATATTTTGCCGACACTCAAAAAAGTCTCTCAAGCCGACAATATTGATTACAGACAGTATATTGATTTCAATGAGTTTAAAGGTGTTGCAAGAAAATTGGAAAAACTTTCCGACAAGTTTGAACAGTATAAAAACAGTCAAGTGACCGACAAGAGTCTTGAAGCGTTCTTAAAACAGGTTAAAAAGCTCAAAAGAACGGCAACCCTCACGAATATAGGTGCTTGTATAGGCGCACTCGGAATTTTTGCACCCGCAGTGATGATTGCGGTGAGAAAGTTCGGTAAGGGCAGTGATGAATTTCAGGTTAAAGAAGATTTAAAAAAACAAATGGCACTTAACGCGTAAATTGTTCAATTATTCCGGTTGCAACTACATACCCCGTTGACCAGCAGTTTTGGAGATTAAACCCTCCGCAGAAACCGTCTATATCCAAAACTTCTCCGCAAAAATAAAGGTTTGGAACGATTTTTGATTCAAGCGTCTTGGGATTTACTTCATCAAGTTTAACCCCGCCCGCCATAACAACCTCTCCGTCAGGAACTGTGTCCGTTACGGTTATTTCAAAGTTTTTGAGTTTATCAAGAATTTTGTCGCGAGTTTTACCGTCAATAGCGTGGCATTTGCGCTCCGCATCAATATTTAATGATTTCAAAACATATTCGGCAAAAGATTTCGGAACAAATTCCGACATCAAATTTTTAATTGACTTGTGCGGGTTTGAGTTTAAAGCGGTCTGCAAATCAATTTCACCCGCAAAATTAAAACTCAATTTGTAGGGAAAATTTTTGCGAGCATTAACAGATGAAATTTCATAAATCTTCGGGCCTGAAACCCCTTTATGCGTGAACAAAACATCATCAACGCACACTCCGCTTATTGATGAAAAATCTTCTTTTGTGACAAGCCCGGTCAAAGAAGGCTTCGGCTCAACAACCGTATGTCCCGAATTTTTTATAATTTCAAACGAAGAATGACCTCCCGTTGCGATTACGACGTAATCAGCCTGCAATTCGTCAATATCGGATATTTCTTTTTTTACAAACTTAACTCTGTTTAACGCTTTCAAAAACTTTTCTCTAACATCTTTTGAACTGTTTGATATGGGGAAAATTCTTCCGTTTTCTTGCGTATAGGTTTCAACTCCCATTGATTTAAAGGCTTCGAGCGTATCTGAGGTTGAAAATTTAGAAAAAACCGAATACAAAAACTTTTCACCGCGCGGATAATTTTTTGCAAGTTCTTTAAAATCAAACTCAGCGTGTGCAAGATTGCACCGTCCTCCGCCTGTCGGAAGCAGAGTTAAAAGCGGAGATTTTTTATCAAAAACCGTTACATCAAATCTGTCCTGCAAAAAATACGCACAAAAACACCCAGCAGGCCCTCCGCCAATAACGGCAACTTTATATTTCAACTCTTGTGCCATACAAAACTACCATTTCGGGATTTTCAAGATCTTCATGAAGTTCCTCGATTGTTTTGTGCAAAACGGGGTGTTCAAATTTCGGAATAAGTTCCAAAAGCGGAACAAGAGTGAATGCGCGTAAATGCAGAAACTTATGCGGAATAACGAGATTTTCTTCATTGATAATATCTTTGTTATAAAAAAGAATATCAATATCTATTGTTCTGTCTTCATAATCCTTACCTTCAGGACGTTTGCGACCTAACTGTTTTTCAATTCTCTGACATTCTTCCAAGAGTTTTTGAGGAGAAAGCGAGGTTTTGACTTCCATAACCGCATTAACAAACCAGTTATCCGACTTTACTCCCCAAGGTTCGGTTTCATAAAATGACGAAGTTCTGACAACCGTAATTTCTTCAACGGAAGCAATAAGGCTTGCCGCCTGTTGAACGTAACCGATACGATCACCCAAATTTGAACCTAAACCTAAATAAACTATTGCCATAAGTATATTTTAGGATTTTTTAAGGTTATTGTCAATATAAATTTTTTGTTTGTTTTAACAAAATTTGTTTAATAATAACAGTGTGTGGGGCGTATACCGCCCCTGCCCTCTGCAGTTTCTTTCTTGTACCGACAAGAAAGAAACCAGAGAAACTCCCGAGTGCTACGCACGTAGGTACATTAAGTCTAAACTAAAGTCAACAAACATAGCAGAAAAACTTCGTTCGCTAATAATTTGTACGGTTCAAGTGCTACGCACGTAGATACTCTAAGTCTAAACCAAAATCAACGAAGATAGTATAAAGGGCGGACAAACTCACTCTACGTCACCCTGAACTTGTTTCAGGGTCTATCAATGCTTATCGTTCAAACAATGTCCGCCTCTGCTATTGTTTCGCCTACAATTATTGCTCACTACGTAGAGGTCGGAAATTTTATAATTAAAATAAAATATTTTTGGGGGCAAAGTCCCCACGATAAATATAAAATTATATAAATACAATGGCAATTTTATTCTTGTTTATGTTTTTATATAAACAAGGGAAAAATGGGACAATTCTTTAATTCTATAAGCGAAGTAAGTAAAAATTACTCAAAATATGACGGTTGGGAACAACGGCAGGCAGATGAACGCGCTAAAAAAGAATATTTGGCGCAAACTCTTGATATCCCGAAAGACAAACTTGAACTTGCAAATAAGAGAGCCGAAACCGTCGTGCGTGCTACCGAAATGATGGACGCACGCTCTGAAGATAACTGCCAGAATATGGAACAGTTGACGGGAATAGTTTCCATGGTTCCTATATTAGGACTTACTTTCGGGCAAGAGCCTTTTATGAGTTGGCTCAAGAAAAAATTGGGCGGACAAGATTATATCGAGCAAAAGAAACTCGAAAAAGAATTATCAAGATTTTTACCGACAAAAGAATTTAATGAAAAAAATGCCAAACTAAAAGAATTAGTCAAAAAGACAAGAAAAATCAACAAAAAGGTTAACAAATACGTTCCGCTTGCAAATGTCGGACTTATGATGGCTACTACAATCGGAATGATTTTGTGGAGCAATTCAAAACAAAAAGAAGCCTCAAGAATAGGACGTTATCAGGCAAAACAAAACGAATTGCAGGGACTTGAAAATTTTGTTGTCTACACTCCCGAACAAATCGAAAAAGCAAAAGAAATTGCCCAAAATATCCCTGATGAAAAAGATAAAAACAGTATCACAAAAATGATTGTGGAACTGAAAGACGTTATCAAGGACAAAAAAGCCTACAAACAATGGCTTGCACAAAAAGATCCGAATGAAATAGAAAAACTTAAACAAGTAAAACTTTCGCCCGAACAACTTGCAAAAGCCAACGAAGATAAAGAATTAATCGTTGATGCGGTAAAAGAAATAAACATCAAAGCCGAAGAATATTCCGAAAATGTTGAAAACTCTTTTGACACGCTGGGTACTCTTTCATGGCTGCTTGCAATTCCTGTCGGTATGGGAATAAACAAGATTATGAAAATGCTTAAAACGAGCAAAAAAACACGCCAATTTCTTGCTCCCGCAATACCGATTTTAACATCTCTCGGTATTTCAATGACAGGCACACTCGAAGAAAAGAAAGCCTCACGTGTCGGACGATATAAGGCAAGACAGGATTTGCTCAAAAATCCCGCAAGATTGATGGCTTATTCTGATGAAGACATGAAAAAAGCCGAAAATATTAAAGCTCCAAAACAAAAACAAAGTTTCTTTGCGAAATTGGGCGACAGTTTTGCATTTTTGGTAACGTATTTTAAAGATAAATCAGAGTACAACAAATACAAGAAAACTACTCAAAAAGAAAACGAAAAATTACAAAAAGCATTAAAACAAATAGAAACAACAGATATTCAAAAAGCCGAAGCAAAAGATTTGCAGAAAAACGTGTTCCGCGCATTTGACGAAATTGACGAAATGTCGCAAAGATACTCCGAAGACGTTGAGGCGGGGACGGAAATCGCAAAAGAAGTCGGAGTAAGCGCCTGGACAATCGGTTCAATGGTTGCTCTTGCACTTGCAACGGTAAAAATAGAAAAGGGTAAATTCCCGATTACAAAATTAGCAAATTGGCTTGCAAACAGAACCTTTAACAAAAATTCAAGCATAAAAACCGCAATGAACGGATTTTATGATGTTTTGAAAAAGCAGGATAAAAAGGTTATACAAGATTTTCAACACGCACTCGTTCACGGTGACGTAAAAAAATTCCTTGAAAAACCCGAAAATAAAGCACTTAAAGATGCTGCAAAACCCTTAACCGAAGAATTTGCAAAAATAGGGGAAAATGGATTAAAATCGGTATTTTCAGGAGAAAATAAAAAAGGATTTACAAAAACTTTCTCGGAACTTTTCAAATCACATCTGAAACAATCCGCACTTGCGAAATGGACACGTTCAATGCTTGTGCAAGGCTCAAAACTTTGGACGCGCAACAAAGTCCGCAATGCTATTGATACTTACGATTGGGCAAGAGTAATCAAAAAATCTCTAAAAGATATACCTCCGGAATTGAAATCGGGATTGTCAAAACTTTCAACTTCTGACAAACTTAAAATGCTTTCCAAAAATTTTGACGATTCTAACCCGATACTGAAAGAACTTGTCAAAATAATCGAAAAATCTCCCGAAAAATTGAACAATATTATAAAGAATGCGGACAAAATGTCCGAATACGAAATTGAAAAAGAAATAAAATTCTATATAAAAAGTCTTGAAGAAAAATTAGGTACAAATATTACTTATAAAAACTACAAAACTCTCTTTAATACGGGAATTGTTGCAGGTGCACCCGTACTTGGCTTAATATTCGGTATTCCCTACGCATTTAATGCGTGGCTTACGAACATTCAGAAAAAAGCGGGTAAAATCGGTATTATGAAGGCAATGGACAAAATCGACGATCCGAGAGTTTTTGCCTCCGAACAACCTGCCGACAAGCCTACCGAACAACAAACCGCAACAGTTGAAAACACCCAAACAAATCTGTTGAAAAAATTAAAAAACTAATCCAAATGAGAAGCAACAATGTATAAAAATTTTGTGTTTTTTGCATCAAGGTTTTGAATTTTTTCAATGAGTTTTAATTTTAAATTTTGTTCGCTGTCATAATAATCGTTTTCAAACAAGGTCTGAATAGAAACTCCGAGTGCCAATGCTATTTTTTCCAAATTTTCAACGGTAGGAAATGATTGTCCCATCTCAATTCTTACCATTTGGCGCGGACTTATATCAGCCATTTCGGACAATTTTTCCTGAGCAATCTTTTTTGATTTTCTCAAATATCTTATTTTTGCACCCAAAAGCTCTTTCGTGCTCATAGCCACTCCAATACTAAGTTTATAGATTTTTAAAAATTTATATAATGCCATACTTGACATTTATAAATAATAAAGTGTAATATTATGTCATAAATATAAAATTTTGGACATATATTCATTAAAAACTGACATTGAAAGGCGGGAACTATATGGAAGATACAAAGATACTAAGGCTCTTTGGCAATAAAAAAGTGAGTAAAGTTAGTGGGGTGAATAAAGTGAGTGAAAAATTTTCAAAAAATCATCCCTCGCCCCAACGGGGAGAGGGAGAATTTGTAGGCGGAGCCGTACAAATGCGGGTGAGGGGTTCAATATTACCCTTAAAGAACTTTTCACCTTTCACGTTTCACTTTTCACAACAGACTTTCCGTCATGCTGAACGTCGGATTGACCTCCGCGATTCAGCATCTCAAGACAAGATTCTGAAACAAGTTCAGAATGACGTGAAAGACGGAAAGTCTGTCAAAAAAGCTGCTTTCACTTTAGCGGAAGTTTTAATTACCCTCGGCATAATAGGGCTTGTCGCGGCAATCACTATGCCGCTCCTAATAAAAAATATTCAAAAACATATTTTGAAAACACAATTTAAAAAAACTTACTCAACTTTATATAATGCATTTGAAAAAACAAAGAGTGATTTGGAATACACTCCGGATTGCACTTATACGAATATGGGTGCGGCAACATCAAAAAGAAATGATTGCATTTCATATCATACAGCAGTTTTAAATAATTTAAAAATCATAAAGACATGCAATGGATATGCAAAAAGAGATGGTTGTATAAAAGATATAAAAGGTACGGATATTATAAAACAGCAAGAATATTTAACATCTTTTAAGCAAGAAAGTATTGATACTTCTAATTATGCAGTTGTATTAAATAATGGCAGTATATTTATGTTTTATAATGGTAATGGAAAATTGGGCTGGCCCATATATCTTGTAGATGTTAACGGAACGAAAAGTCCCAACAAATGGGGATATGATGTTTTTCCGCTTATAAGTTTTAATAATAAACTAACTTGTTATTATGCAACAAAAGAAGAAGGCGGAACAACCTGCGCTGAAATGATTAAAAATTTTTGATAGGAATAATTATCTCAAATTCCGTCAATTTTTCTGTAGACTTAGAAAGTTTTAACTCTGCATTTTGCTCTTTCAGATATTCTTTGCAAATCGGCAATCCCAAACCGTTACCTGTCTTTTTTGTCGTAAAACCTTCGTCAAACAAATGCTCGGTATCTTTTATCGGTTCTCCGTTATTGGATATAAAAATGTGAACTTTATCATTAATATGCGTTGAAACCCTGATTTCGCCTTTATGTTCAATCGCCTCAACCGCATTTTTTATTATATTAACAATACAGGCAAGAAACTTGTTTTCATCAACATAAATTTGTGAATCTTCTTCACAGGATAATGAAATTTCAATATCTTTGTCGCAAATATAAACAGTCGAAAGATTTATAGCATCTTTCAAAATTTCTCTCAAATCACATTTTTTCATCTGCAAATTATCAAGCGATTTCAAATCCGTCAAACTGTTATTCATAATCTTCAGAGCTTTCAAAATACAATTCAGCGAATTTTCAATCGACTCATTTTTTATCCCATCTTTTTCAAGATTTTTTCTGATAATTTGACTGTAAAGTTCGCACACGGATATTTGATTTCTAATTTCGTGCGCTATACAACGGTTAAGGTTTTCCATTATAAATCCTCTTTAGCACAAAGGTTCGGATTAGACCGAACCTTTTCAAAAATATCGGGGTTGCATTACGCAACGATTTTACGCCTTTGCGCAAAGCCGTTATTCAAAGCATAAAGTACCGCTTGAGTTCTGTCATTTACCTGCAATTTTTGGAAAATATTGTTTACGTGAGTTTTAACAGTAGTTTCCGAGATAAACAGTTTTCCCGCAATACCCTTGTAGTTATTACCTTGAGTAAGCAAGTCCAAAACTTCTTCTTCTCTTGCAGTCAAATCCGAAAGCAAATTTTCTTCGGCAGATGTTTTTGCTTCTTCTTTGAAAGAATTTTGGAAGTATTCGAAAAATCTTGAGGTAAGAGCTGTCGGCAAATATATTTTTCCTGCGGCAACTTCGTCCATTGCATAAATCAACTGAGCGGAAGCCATAGTTTTTAAAACATAACCTTTAGCCCCTATTTTCATTGCTCTAAAAATCAAATCCGCATCATCATAAGCGCTCAAAGCAATTACCCTAACGTCCAAATCAAGTTTTCCGATTTCCTGAATAGCTTGTAAACCGTCTTTTTCGGGCATATTAATATCCATCAATATAATATCGGGGCGGTATTTTTTTGCCAAATTAATACCCATATTCGCGCTTGTCGTAGCACCAACAACATCATAACTGCTTTCAAGCGTAATTAATTCTTTAACCCCTCTCAAATGATCAGCGTTGTCATCAATAAGTAAAACTCTTGACTGTCTTTTAAATTCCCTCATTTTAAATCTCCCTGTTCCCACTACACTTTTGATACTACAATTTTTAGACGGGATAATCTATCCATGACCCGATTGATATTTGCCCGAAAACAGTTTGAGAATTTGTCCTACATCTTTGGATTGATAAATAACCTCAACCATGCTCTACACCATGCTTTTGAAAATTTTGACCGCATGGTTGATTAAAATTTTAATTCATATTTTCGTACTAATCTTGTTGTGGTATTATTATATTAAAGAGAGGATAAGGGTATGGAATTTTTAATATTTTTAGGCGGTTTTTTGGTCGGGGCTTTGTGCATATTTATTCCGATGAAAGTTATAAACAAAAATTCGCAAAATGCAGTTATTGCGCAAGATGCGGTTTTTGAAAAGATGCAGGAGCAGATGAAACTTTATTTTGAAAATACAGCGAATAAGGTTTTGAAAGAAAATTCTGCAGAATTTTCAAATATGAGCAGTGAAAGGCTTGACGAATTTTTCAAGAGATTTAAAGAACGTATTGAGGACTTTGAAAAACGTACACAGGAAAATTTTAAGACCGAAACGGAAAATTTCACAAAATTTGATATGAATATAAAAAGTTTTCTTGAAACGGGTAACAGAATTTCGCATGATGCAAATTCTCTTGTCAATGTAATGAAATCAGATAACAGAACGTCGGGACGCTGGGGTGAAATTGTGCTTGAAAGAGTGCTTGAGGCTTCGGGCTTGAGAAAAGATGAAGAATATAAAGTTCAGTCTGGAACTGCGGAAGGAAGACCCGATGCGACTGTATTTTTGCCCGAAAACAGATGTATTTATATTGATAGCAAAACTTCGTTTCAGGCTTGGGACGGTTATGTAAACTCTGATGATGAAGATGAAAAACAAATTCACCTCAAACAGTTTATTGATTCTACAAAAGCTCATATTACGGGGCTTGCAAAACGTGATTATTCGGCAGAGGAAGTATCTCCCGATTACGTTTTGATGTTTATTCCGATAGAGAGTTGTTATTCTATGATGTTTTGTGACGATTGTACATTGTGGGATTATGCTTGGAAAAATAAGGTTATGCCCGTATCGCCATCAACCCTTTTGGCTGCCTTGAAAATTATAAATTCCTTCCACGTGGTTGACCGTCAAAATAAAAACGTACTTGAAATGGCAAGACTTTGCGCAGGTGTTCACGACAAGTTTGCAGCACTTTTGAGCGAACTTTTAAAGATTAGAGAAAACCTGAACACTTCGCTCAAAAAACTGAACGGAACGGGAAATATCATCAATCAGATTACAAAACTGGAAAAATTGGGCTGTGTCTATACAAAAGAAATCCCCGAACTTCCCGAAGATATTGAAGAATAATAATCAAAACTTGCAAGGATAGTCTTTACTGATTTTCCAACCGTCGTATTGTATAAGTTTTGCGCAAAATCCTTCTGCTGCGGGTGATGTAATACATCTGTCGCAACTAAAAGTACTGTTACCCGACAATAAATTTTCTCGAGTGCCGTCCCAGTATACCGCATAAGGTTCCATTGTCGGTTTTATGGCATACTTTAAATTCGGATTTGAAATGTTTCCATCATATGCAATAGGATTATATCGAAACATAAAAGCATTTACGCCACCTTTAGGATTGTTCAGTGCTTTTTGATCCGTATAAAAATGAAAATCCCTAATTCGTGTTTCTACTCTTAGAATTGTACCGTCCTCAAAATAGACTAAAAAATTATTATCATTGTGCTTTTTTATTTCCGTTGTCTTTAAATATTTACCAATGTAATCATTCCACCACTTTAAAGCCGTATCATAATCACAAGTTGTTGTATTACAGTTTAAAACCCAGTTTTTTGGTTCTCCGTACTCTGCTTCAACCATTCCTATCGCATTATTAATATTGGTATAAAACTTTTTTAATTTATTAACGGTTACCTGCTTTCTGTGATTTTGAACAAGTATTGGCATGGTTAATGCGGCAACTACACCAATAATACCGAGCGTTATTAACACTTCTGCAAGCGTAAAAGCTATGTGTGATTGAAAATTCTTTTGCATAATTTTTCCTTTCTTTACAAATATTATATCATATTAATACTTCTTTTTCAAGTAGTTATGCTTGGTTAACTTTTTACTTCACAAAGTAGAAACTTAAATAGGAGAAATTATGAAAGAGCAAATTTGTGAAATACTTGGTGAAAATATAAAAAAATATCGCAAATTACGAGGGTTTACGCAAGAAAAACTTGCGGAAGCCATTGAACTTGAAATAAAATCTTTGAGCCTTATCGAAACGGGTAATTGCTTTGTGTCGGCAAAAACACTTGCAAAATTAGCTTCTACATTGAATGTCACTCCTGCGGCATTATTGGACAACTCAGATACCGAAACAGTCGAAAGATTATACGAAGATGCACAAAAAGCTCTTGAACTTTTAAAAAATAATCCGGCAAAATTAAAAATACTGAATTATGTCTTAAACGGTTTGCTATAATTTTTTTATTATATAATTAAGTTATGATTATTTACAGAATTTTATCCACAATTATATTTTTAACGATTTTGCCTTTGTACGCGGTAGTCAGAATTATTAAAGGAAAATCCGTTGCAGGCTGGAAAACCAAATTGGGACTTTTTGAAGCTCCAAATCTCGGAGATAAAGTTATTTTGTACCACGGAGTTTCGGTTGGCGAAATTATTGCGCTCGAAAATCTTATCAAAAAAACAAAAGAAACTTTTTCCGATTACAAAATTGCCGTAACGACAGGAACACCGACAGGGCAAGAAATTGCTCAAAAAAAATATAAAGATACAGCGGATTTTATTACGTATTTTCCGTTTGATATTGCGCCATGCGTAAAGTCGTTTTTGGATAAAATTAATCCTTCAATAGCAATTATTGCCGAAACGGAGATTTGGCCCACATTTGCACACTACTGCAAAAAAAGAAATATTCCGTTATTTATTGTAAACGGAAGAATTTCCGATTCTACATTTAATGCTTATAAATTTATTAAAAGATTTTTTAAGCAGGTTTTTGCAAATTATACTGAAATTCTTACACAAAGCGAAGAAGACAGACAAAAATATATGGCAATCGGAGCTTCTGCGGATAAAACCTTTGCTATGGGAAATCTTAAATTCGACGTCAAAAAAGTTGAAGCGGACATTCAAATCGGCAAAGGTCAAAACAGAATAATTATTGCGGGAAGCACCCACAAAGGCGAAGATGAAATCGTTCTTGACGCTTTTGTAAAACTTAAACAAGAATTTTCCGATATAAAACTTTTACTTGCACCGCGACATCTTACAAGGCTTGACAATGTAAAAGAACTTGTCGAAAAAACAGGACTTGCGTACGGCTTTCGCTCACAAAACGATACATTTGAGAATAAGGATATAATTCTTTTAGACACAATGGGTGAACTCGGCAAAATGTATCAAATTTGCGATATGGCATTTATTGGTGGAAGTTTTAATAAAACGGGCGGACACAACCCTCTTGAGGCGGTAGTTTATGACAAACCCGTAATTTCAGGGCCGTCAATTCATAATTTTAAAGATATTTACCATATCTTAACCCGCTCAAGTGCAGGAAAAGTCGTTAAAACTCCGCAGGAATTTACGGATTATTTACACAAACTTTTAGATAACAAAGATTTTTATAATCAAGCATGTTTAGATTGCAAATATGCTTTTATGTCACAACAAGGTGCGTTAGATTTTGTAATCGAAAGATTAAAAAATATCCTTTGATACTCAACTATATCAATGATTTTTGGAATTTTTCCTAATACGTTTAAATGATTTTTGTAACGAAATGTTAAGATTTCTGATACAATAATTAAAGGTTTTAGTATCATGTGCCGACATGCATGGTAAGGAAACAAAAACAACGAAAGGGAACAAGTCATGGGTATGGCAGCTTCTCAAGCCAGATTTTTAGGTCTGACTGCGAGAAAAACAAATACCGAATATGAAGGT
>CADBNI010000004.1 GCA_902795965.1 uncultured bacterium | reverse complement strand
GAGTGACAGGGATTTGAACCCTGGATGCAGGTTGCCCCACATAACACCTTAGCAGGGTGCCGCCTTCAGCCACTCGGCCATCACTCCGCATGCGAACAATTTAATCATAACACAAAAAACTTTTTTCGTAAAGATTTTTTTATTCCTTGACCCTAAACCGCACTTGCGCTAATATTTTCATAGAGGATATTAAAATGATTGAAATGAAAGTTATGGGCATTGCCCTTGATACAAGAACCGGTTCACCAATAGTTGTTTTACACGACAAAGATAACAGAAAAGCCCTCCCAATCTGGATTGGCTCAGCGGAGGCAAGTGCTATTATTCGTAAAATCGAAAATCTTTCCGTCGCAAGACCTATGACACACGATTTGATTATTAACATTATTGAAAAAACAGGTTATACCTTAGACAAAATCGAAATTAACGACGTTGAAAAAGATACATATTACGCAACGCTTTTTTTGGTTGACGATAACGGAAACACGATTGAAATTGATTCTCGTCCGTCAGATGCAATCGCAGTTGCAATTAGAGTTGATGCACCGATTTTTGTAACCGCAAATGTCATCTCTAACGGCTCTGTATCTACGGATTCCGCTAAAGACGAAGAAGAAGCTCAAGAATTTAAAAAATTCGTCCAAAGCATTAAACCGTCTGATTTTGAAAAACTGATGAAAAACAACGACCACCACGAAAGCGATCAATAGAGCTATTCATTAAACTCCTGAATTGAAATTGATTCTATTCCGTCAATTTTTTGGAAAGTCTTGTACATTGATTGAATAGGCTTTTTCCCTGCGATATCAAGAATGACGTTAATTTTTGTCAGGTTTTCGTCATTTTTATTCATTTTTTTTGAAATTTCACTCAAATGGTTATAATTTTCAATCAAATAATCATAAATTTTTTCGGAATGTTCATTCAAACAAGAAATATTAATTTTTAAGCGTTTGGTATTTTTTGTACTTGAAACCAAAACATTTTTTTCAAACATTCTGACGGAAACAAGTGTAATAATTGAAAAAACAGTTCCGATAATAGCAAGCTGATACATTCCCGCACCGCATGCCATACCGATACTTGCGGAAATCCAAAGCGTTGCGGCAGTCGTAAGCCCCAAAACCGTTGCACCATGTCTTAAAACCGTACCGCCGCCGATAAAACCGATACCCGTAACAACTTGTGCCGCAACACGAGCGGTATCTCGAGTTCCCATTTCATTACCAGAAACTGCAACTTCAGGAAAACCGTATATAGAAATTATTGTAAATATGCAAGCACCGAGACAGACAAGAATGTTTGTTCTCAAACCTGCATATTTGTTTGTCATTTCGCGTTCAAGACCGATTGTAAAACTCAGCAAAACCGCTGATAAAACTCTTATTAATATTGAAATATCAAAAAATTGAGAAATACTTTCCATTACCTGACCTTACTTTTAGGATCTAATATATCTCTGATTGTATCACCAATAAGATTAAATGCCAAAACTGCAACAAAAATTAAAAATCCCGGTGTCAAAAGCCATGGTCTGTAAATGATGTTCGTGTATTCCTGTGCCTCTTTTAGCATATTTCCCCAACTTGCGTCAGGTTGTTGTATACCGAGTCCCAAAAAGCTCAAACCGGATTCCGATAAAATATAAGAAGGAACTGAAAGCGTCATTGCAACTATCACAAAACTTGTTGTCTGAGGCAAAATATGCTTTGTAATAATTCTAAAATGTGATGCACCGATTGATTTTGCAGCCTGTACAAATTCCTGATTTTTAACCGACAAAACCATTCCTCTGACAACTCTTGCAAATCCTGCCCAACCGATTAGCGCAAGTATTATTACAATCAACATAAATCTTTGAACACTTGTCATGCCTGAGGGCAAAACCGATGCCAAAATTATCAAAAGATAAAAACTCGGAATTGACATAACGGCTTCTGCAAAACGCATCATAATCATATCTGTTTTACCGCCAAAATAACCCGCAATTCCGCCGTATAAAAGCCCTATCGGGAACAGAACAAAAAGTGCCAAAAAACCTATTGTCATAGAAATTCTTCCGCCGAAAAGTATTCTTGAAAATACATCACGGCCGTTTATGTCCGCACCCAAAAGAAACAGTCTGCCGTCACCGTCTGTTGTGATAAAGTGACGTTTCATCGGAATTAATCCCAAAAATTTGTACGGTTCGCCTTGTGCAAAAAACTTTACGTAATGTTTTTTCGTTCTATCCAAACCATAAATGATTTTCAGATTATTTTCGTCAAATTCGCGTTTGTAATTGTAAGTATAAGGTTTTGATAATTTGCCGTTTTCGTCAATGGTAAAAATTTTTGACGGAGGCACATAAGCCATTGATCTGTCCGAAAAATCCTTTGTATAAGGAGCAATAAAATCGGCAAAAAACAGCGCAAAATATATTATTCCCAATACCACAAGCGCAATACGGGCAAATTTATCTTTCCAAAGTTGTTTTATAAGGTCTTTTATCAAATTGAATATTCCTATATTATGAGATTCTTCGGCTTTTGGGTCATTCTGAGCGGAAGAATCCCATAACTTTACCGCCTCAGAATGACGATTGTTTGTTAACTTCCGTTCCTTATCCTCGGATCTGTGATAATAAGCAGAATATCGGCAATAAGGTTACCTGCAATCAACATAACAGCCCCCATCATTAATGATGCCATAACGAGGTTTATGTCGGATTTTAAAACCGCCTCTAAAATTAATCTGCCAAGTCCCGGATATTGAAAAACGTATTCGGTTAAAGCAGCTCCGCTCAACAATCCTGCAAATTCAAAACCCAAAAGAGTTATGAGCGGATTGACGGCGTTTCTCAAAGCATGCTTAAATATAACCTTAAATTCACTTATACCTTTAGCCCTTGCAAATTTAACGTAATCACTGTCAAGAACGTCCAAAAGATTACCTCTCATTTGCCTTTGCAATCCTGCAAGCGAAAGTGTAAAAAGAACTGTTACTGGCAAAATAAGGTGATGTGTAATATCCAAAAATTTTTGCGAAAAACTCATATCGGCAAAGTTTGAACTTGTCAAACCTCCAACGGGAAACCACCCTGTTTTGACGGCAAAAATAAGCAATAAAACCGCAAAGAAAAATGAAGGAATTGCCATTCCTATACTTGTCAGTACGGTCAAAATTCTGTCAAAAGGAGTTTTCCAATTCACTGCCGCAACTATACCGAGCGGAATTCCGACAACCCAAGACAAAAATATTACGATAATCGTAAGCAAAAGTGTGTTTGGAATACGTTCCGCCAATTTTGTGCTGACTTTTTCTCCGTTTGACGTTACACCCAAATCGCCTTTTACAAATGATTTTGCCCATTTGCCGTATTGTACGATTATGGGTCTGTCTAACCCGAGTCTTTGTGTTTCCGCCTGTAAAGTTTCTTTGGATACGGAAGGATTAAGCCTCAATTCCGCAAGCGGATCAACGGGCGAAAGTCTTATTATAAAGAAACTTATTAATGATACAATAATAAGCAACGGTATTGTTTGAAGTATTCTTTTTAGTATATATAACAAAATTTGCATTAATTATTTTTCCTTAATGTAGATTTCCTCAATATTGTGCGTTACCCCTCCAAGCGAAGTCGGATAAATATTTTTAAATTTGTTTCTCAGTGCTGCGATTCTTATCGGTGAATATATGTATATCAAAGGTTTTTCATCATAAACTATTGCCTGATATTCGTCATAGTATTTTTTTCTGTCTTTAAAATCGGTTGCAAGCGCGCCTTTGATAAACATTTCGTCAAGTTTTGTTTCAAACCCGTCACGCGGACTGTTCAAGTCTTTTTCAAGTCTTTGGTTAAAGATATGCAAAGTTCCGTCGGAAAGCCACACGTTTTTGCCTCCGTTCGGTTCTAAAGGCGACCCCGTAAATCCCATAATGACCATATCCCAATCAAGCGTTGACATAAGTTTGTTTACGAGCGAATTAAATTCAACGGGTTTGAAATTAACTTTCATTCCCAAATCTTCCAAATCCTGTTTAACCATTACGCCGATTGCTTCGCGTTCCGTATTTCCCGCATTGGTGTAAAGATCAAATTCAACGCGGTTTTTCGATTTATCAAACAGTTTACCCGTTTTGTCCCAATAAAAACCTGATTTTTTCAAAAGTTCCAGCGATTTGTTCAAATCTTTCGGATACGGTTTCAGATTTTTATTTAAGAATATCGAGTTTAATGTTTCGGGTGTAAAAAGTGGTTGTGCAAGTCCGTTTGCAATATTGAACACCATATTATCCCTGTCGATTGCAAAGTCGACCGCTTGTCTGAAATTTTTGTCACGAAACCATTTTTGTTTTATTTTCGGAACGTAATATTTACCTTTTTCGTCTTTGCGGTTGTTCATATTCATTGCGATATACATTGTTCCCGTATCGGGGCCGATATTATAGACTTTAAAATCCGAGTGTTTTTCCATTTCTTTAAAACGAGCGACATTTGCACCTTGCAGACTTATTTCGTCAAGTTCTCCCCCTTCAAATTTTAAAACCTGATTGTTTATATCTCCGACAATTAAGTATACAATTCTGTCAAGGTAGGGGAGTTTTTCATCTTTTTTATTTATAACGTAATAATTCGGATTTTTTTCAAACACTGCGCGCTGAGCGGGAACGTATTCTTTAATTCTGAAAGCTCCCGAAGTTACAAATTCCTTAGGATTTGTGTTGGTGGAGAGATAACCGTCAAAATATGCCTTTCCGCGTTTTACGGCAGGCTCAAATATGTGTTTCGGAGCAATCGGTGATGATAACATTCTCAAAAAAGGTGCAAAAGGTTTAGGGGTAACAAATTTTACGGTATAATTGTCCAATTTTTCAACGGTAGGAAGTTTACCGTCAATCACAACGGAATCTCTTGTTGAAGTATTTCCGTACCCTCCGAAAATAATATCTTTCCATGTAAACACAACATCATCAGCCGTAATCGGTTTTCCGTCAGACCATTTTATTCCGTGTCTGAGGTGTATTATATATTCGCAACCGTTTACCGTAAAAGATTTTGCCAGTTTCGGAATTGTTTCGCCCGTAACGACATCAGTCGTAACAAGCCCGTCATACATAATTTCCGACATTGTTGAAGATATATTGTCTTTCGCATTAAAAGGATTAAACGTTTTCGGGCCTTCTCCTATAGTTGAAGTTACAAACGTTCCGCCAAAATTTCCGAGTTGTGCTTGCGACTGTAAATAATCGACACCATTGACTGTTACATTCTTTTGACCGGGATAATCGTAAAAGATTGTATCTGCTTTATCTCTGAGTTCGGGTTTGTCAAAGTTTGCAACATCTGCTCTCAAACAAGATTTTGCAACCCCTAAAATAATCAATATCGCCAAGATAACATAAATAACCCTTCTCATATTATAGAGAATATCATAAACAAGAGTTTTGTTTATAGCCCGAAAGAATATTTATTCAATAATTAATTTTTCCTTAAGGATTTAAAAAATTTGTTAAAATTGTTATATAAATAAAATTGTAGGTAATACAGAAAGGGAGAAAATATTATGTTAAAACCATTAGGCGACAGAATTGTTATCAAAGTTATTGAAGATACCGAACAAACTTCGGGAGGAATTTTTATTCCCGACAGTGCAAAAGAAAAACCTCAAAAAGGTGAAGTTGTTGCGGTAGGCGAAGGTAAAATGAACGACAAAGGCGAAAGAGAACCCATGGACGTTAAAGTCGGTGACGTAGTTCTTTATGCAAAATATGCAGGAACAGATATCAAAATGGACGGTACCGAATACAAAATTTTGTCAATCAAAGATGCATTGGCGGTTATTGAATAGGCAGGATAAGTCCGATAAGTAAGTATGATAAGTACTTATATATTTATATAAATTTATTATTTGAAATGTACTTATCAAACTTAACAAACTTACCAAACTTAGCTTACTTATCAAACATAATCAGTTTAGGCTTTTTACCCAAAGAAAAGGAGAAATAAAATGGCAAAGAAAATAGTTTTTAACGAAGATGCAAGAAAATCACTTCTTAAAGGTATAGATGCGGTTGCAGATGCGGTAAAAGTCACCCTCGGACCAAAAGGCAGAAATGTTATTTTGGAAAAGAAATACGGCGCTCCGCAAATCGTCAATGACGGTGTTACAATCGCAAAAGAAATCGAACTTAAAGACGGCTTGGAAAACGCAGGCGCACAACTTTTGAAAGAAGTTTCTTCAAAAACAAATGACGTAGCTGGTGACGGTACTACAACCGCCTCAGTTCTTGCTCAAGCAATAGTAAGAGAAGGTTTGAAAAACCTCACCGCAGGCGCAAACCCGATGTCTATGAAACGCGGTATTGACAAAGCGGTTGAAATTTCCGTTAAAGAAATCAAAGATATGTCAAGACCCGTAAACACAAAAGAAGAAATAGCTCAGGTTGCTGCAATCTCGGCAGGTAACAACAAAGAAATCGGTGAACTTATTGCCGAAGCTATGGAAAAAGTCGGTCATGACGGTGTTATTACCGTTGAAGAAAGCAAATCATTCGGTACAAATCTTAAAGTTGTAGAAGGTATGCAGTTTGACAAAGGTTATTTGTCACCTTATTTTGTTACTGATGCCGAAAGAATGGAAGCAGTCTTGGAAGATGCTTACGTATTTTGTTGCAACAAAAAAATCAACCTTATTTCCGATTTGGTTCCCCTGTTGGAACAGGTTGCTCGTGACGGACGTTCTCTGTTGTTGATTGCAGAAGACGTTGAAGGCGAAGCGCTTGCAACTTTGGTTGTAAACACAATGAGAAAAGTTTTGAGAGCCGTTGCGGTTAAAGCTCCGGGATTTGGCGACAGAAGAAAAGCTATGCTTGAAGATATCGCAGTTTTGACGGGCGGTGAAATGTTTACCGAAGAATTGGGTATCAAACTTGAAAACGTAACAACTCAAATGCTCGGTAAAGCAAAACGTGTAACGGTTACAAAAGACGAAACCACTATCGTTGTAGGTGACGAAACTAAAAATGCGGTACAAGAAAGAGTTCGTTTAATCAGAAAACAAATTGAGGCTTCGGATTCCGAATACGACAGAGAAAAACTTCAAGAACGTGTTGCAAAACTTTCGGGCGGGGTTGCCGTAATCGAAGTCGGTGCAGCAAGCGAAGTCGAATTGAAAGAAAGAAAATTGAGAATTGAGGATGCCTTGAACGCTACAAGAGCTGCAAACGAAGAAGGCATTGTTCCCGGCGGCGGTGTCGCTTTGGTAAGAGTTCAACAAAAATTGAACAAACTTATCGACAGTGAAAACTTCTCATCAGATGATGAAAAAATCGGGTTTAAAATCTTGACTGCAGCACTTGATGTACCTTTGAGAGCAATCGCTCACAACGCAGGCGCAAAAGCAGATGTCGTTATAGATGCCGTAACTTCTCACGACAGTGCATACGGTTATGACGCATTGAATGACGAATACGTTGATATGTTCAAATCGGGTATCGTAGATCCTGCAAAAGTAACAAGATCGGCATTGATGAATGCCGCATCGGTAGGTTCTATGTTGTTGACAACGGAAGCTGCCGTTGTTGATATTCCCGAAGAAAAACCCGAACCCGCAATGCCCGCAGGCATGGGCGGTATGGGCGGAATGATGTAAAACCCTAAATCTCCATAGATAAAAGGCGGAACTTATGTTCCGCTTTTTTGTTATTTATGCTATAACTCGGACTTTTGTACTCAACCAACTTCTGACCTTTCAAATTGGCAAAAGCGGGATTGCTTCGGTTGATTGCTATATAATTTACAATTATTTCGCAATCAAGCCTTCGCCCTCTGCTCGCACCTCGCTCGTACCGAAATGGGTTCTCTGTATTACAACAAATAAAAAGACGACCTAAATGGTCGTCTCTTTATTTGCCAAAGGTCGGACTGTCTTGGATTTGCTCCACGCTCGAATAGCCTCGTTTTTGAGCCTAACGGCTCAGTAAACTCGGTATTCTCGCTATCCGGCACAAGTGCCGTCCGCAAATCCGCCGAACCGTCAATTTACCGTTTTTCGTCTTGACCTCAAACAAATAAAAAAGACCTCAAAAGAGGTCTTTTTTATTTGCCGAAGGCCGGACTCGAACCGGCACGTGGTTGCCCACACAAGATTTTGAGTCTAGCACGTCTACCAATTTCATCACT
>CADBNI010000003.1 GCA_902795965.1 uncultured bacterium | reverse complement strand
AGTTTTTTGGGGCTAAAGCCCCAAAAAGAGGTATGGAGGTATAGACAAAAGTACGATAAGTAAGGTAAGTGTGATAAGTACTTATCGGGAAATAAACGGCATTAAGATTTTCTTGGTGCCGTTTTTGATACCCCTAACCCGAATTTGTTATGTCATTCCGTGACACGGAATCTCGTTTTGAGATGCTGAAACGAGTTCAGCTAACAGAGCTATTCCACTTATTTTCTACACATTACACATCAATTTAGGCACTGCATTTTCCGCCATATAAAGTCTTGCAAAAAAGCATGAAACGTGCTGAATAGAATCAACTCTGACCCATTGGCGCGTTGCTTTAAATCGGATTGAATTCAACGAACGGGCAGGATTTTTGTGCGAATAATTATTTTCTTCGGAATTAAAAAGATGGAATTGGCACATTGCAACGTGCTTACATGCTTTGAGAAGTTTTTCTTCCAAATCTTTTCGTCCTAAAAATCTTGCAAGATAATATGCCGCCACAAGCCCCTCCGAACGCGCTCCATCGGGGAAATAGTGATCTCCGTATTCGTAATAATACCCGCCGTCATAGTCTATATAAGGGGAATTATCACGCGTATAAGTCTTTTCAATCATAGTATCCGCATCACCGAACACAAAATTAAAATAACTTTCTTTTCTGAAATGTTCATCCTTAGCCCATTCCTCTATTGCCTGCATAAGCCACGCATCAGACGGAAGTGCCGTAAACAAATCCGCATAAATCTTCGGTCTTTCGTCAACAAGCCAATCAAGCGCAATTTCACCCACTCTGCGAACTTCGTTAACCAATTCGTCATCATCATCAAAATTATTAGCAAAAAGTCCGAGTCCCAAAAGAGCTTCCCCCGGATAATAGAATGAAAAAGTTGCTTTCCTTTCTTCGTCACTCATATTTATAAGCGGTTGACCGTTTTGATATGCGGGGTGAATATAATAACCGAGAATTTCACCGTTTGTATAAACTCTGCTCATTATATGGCGCGCATAACCTTTAATAAATTCATCATAAGACTTGTCGCCCGTAATATTTCTGTATTGCATCATTGCAACAAGCAAAACTCCCGTACCGCCCAATTTGGATTTGTTGTTATAAAATGCATAACAACCCGTTCCCCATTGAGTTTGATGAGATTTTGTAATTGATATGCTCCAGTTTATAGCTTTTTGAGCTGCAACAAGAAACTTTTCATCATCAGACAACTGATATGCTCTCAGGCAGGCAATTATTCCGCCGCAGTGACGCAAATCATTGTAATAAAGATTATCAATCGGTCTGTTCGGGTGTTCGTGATCAATATATGTATCGTCCGAGCATTCGTAATAATACAAAAATCTTCCGTCCTCATACATATTATCAAGACACCATTCAACCGATTTTATAACCTGATTGTACAAAATATCATAATCAAATTCCGTATACCTGATATTTCCCCGATATAAAGGAAGACATTTGTCTTTAAATGTAATAAATGCGCGGGTTCTAAAAAGATAATATTCATAATCTTTGGAATTTTTAAGGATTTCAAGCCGTTCTGAAATTTTGTTGGTCATTTTACCGATAGGAGTCTTTTTAACCAATGTTCTGAGAGCCGCCGAAAGTCCCATGTGGCTGAGAACAATGGCGTCAGTCGGCATGTAATAATATGATATACCGTCTTTTCTGAGTTCAAGCCCGTCAATCCCGATTTCAAATCTACCGTTATCAAATCTTTGAGAGTTAAGCTCGGACGGTTTTATTTGATGTCGTTCGGTCACATACTCAATCATTATACGGCATTTGTTTTCGTCCTCAACATTATAATCCGCAAATTTCTTATTTTTGCGAAGCATTTCTATATCACGGTTAATCGTTGTTTCAAAATCATCACGTTTACTCCCGTAACGAATTGACTTGTAACCGGCTTGAAACAAAGTGATATATACAAGTGTAACCCCTTTTTTAAAATCAATTATCTTTGAAAAATCAAGGTCGGAAATTTTTACAGATTTACCTGATACAAGTGCTGTTCTGATACGTTTTAAAAGTTCATTTACCGCCGAAAAATCCTGACTTAAAAATTCACGTTCTTTGTCGTTTTGTAGTTTAAAATCTTGCATGGCTTAATGATAACATTAATTATCGTGAAAGGCAAATTGTTAAAAGTGAGATAAGTCGGGGAAGTACGTATCAGGGAGATATGCACGACCATAAATTTTCCGATACGCACTTATCACACTTAACAAACTTACATTACTTACCCTGCTTGTAAAGTTTTATTTATAATTTTGACAGGATTTGAATAATGTTGTGTAATGGTATATATGTACATCAAACAGCTTGAAATAGATAATTTTAAATCATTTGCCAATAAGTCGGAAATTCCTTTATTGAAAGGGTTTACTACAGTATCGGGGCCGAACGGTTCGGGCAAAAGCAACATTATTGACAGCGTGCTTTTTGCTTTGGGTTTGGCTAATGCAAGCGAACTCAGAGCCGAAAATCTTTCGCATTTTATATCAACGTACACAAAACGAAACGAAGCATTCGTAAAAGTTACTTTCGGAGAAACCGAAAACGGTGAAGATTTATCCATAGGAAGAAAAATCAGAAAAACATCTCAAGGTTATGCAAGTACGTATTACGTAAATGACAGTGTGACGACCCTCACAAATGTCCATGCTATATTAGAAAAATACAACGTAACCCCTAACAGTTACAACGTTATGATGCAGGGGGACGTCATGGGAATTACAAATTCCTCCCCAAAAAACAGACGAAAAATTATTGACGAAATTGCAGGTATCGCAGACTTTGACAGGCGAATAGAACAGGCAACAAACGAACTCGACACCGTAGAACAACGCGTTGAAAGGTCTTCGGTAATCTTGAACGAAGTTGAAAATCGACTTGAACAACTCAAAGAAGAACGCGAAACCGCTTTAAAATATCAAAAATTACGTGAAGAAAAACAAGGACTTGAAAGTCAAATCAACAAGGTTAAATTCTTCGATTTAAAACGCAAGCTCGAAAAAGCACACGAAAATATTCTTGAATTTACCAAAAAGAAAAAAGAAGAAGAACTTAAAAACAAAGACCTCGAAGAAAGGCTTACACTCGTGAAACAAAAATATGACGAAATTTCAAATTCCGTCAAAGAAAAAGGCGAAGCCGAACAAATAGAATTAAAGAAAAAAGAAGAAGCCCTAAAAGGTGAAATCGATCGCAAAAATAATGCCTCAAATTATGCCGACAAACAAATTCATGACGGTTTGAGAACTATTGAAAATGCCAAAAACGGTATTGAAGGTTACAAAAAGAAAATTGAAGATTTTAATCTGAAAATAAAATTAAAAAATGATGAAATTGCGACACTCAAAGAAAATCTCAAAAATCGTGAAACGGAGCTAAAAAAAATCCTTGAAGATATGACGGGGCTAAACGCAACAGCAGACCAGCATATCGAAAAACGCAACAATTTGAGAAAACGTCTTGAAGATTTGAAAGACGAAGAAACCAAACTTATTCAAACAAAACTTCCGCTCGAAAATGAGTTAAAAAATCTTCAGAGGGAAGTCACAGAAGCAAAAGCAAGACTTGACGAGCTTAAACAAATGAAGGCAGATTTTGCATCAAATCAGGATTTGAAGCAAACTTTAGTCAATCAGCTTCAAAAAGAAATGAGTGATTTCAAGATTATTCAACAAAATGCAATGCACGATCTTGATACTACAAAAAATGAAATAAACGATCTTAATTATAATATTCAAATGGCATACCGCAAAATTTCCGCAATGGAAGCTAAAAAGCAGGCTGCCGAAGACGCAAATTTCGGCAGAGCGGTTGATACCGTCATGAATGCTAAATTGCGCGGAGTTCATGCACCGCTCGTTCAACTCGGAACGGTAGACAAAGAGTATTCAACAGCTATGGAAGTAGCTTTTGGCGGGCGTATGGCACACATTGTAGTTGATGATGAACATGTTGCATCTGTCGCCATTGAACTTTTAAAATCCTCCAATGCCGGCAGAGCTACATTTATTCCTTTAAATAAAATAAAAAAAGCTCCTTCAAAACTCCAACTGCCTAAAGATAGAGGGGTTATTGATTATGCGATTAATCTTGTTGATTTTGATGACGAATACATTGATGCTTTTTATTATGCGGTTGGTGACACTATTGTTGTTGAAGATATCGAATGCGCTAAAAAACTTATCGGCAAATACAGAATGGTCACATTGCAGGGCGAACTTCTTGAAAAATCTGGCTCAATGACGGGCGGTACAAGATTAAGAACAGGTTTGAGCTTTAATCAAAATGATGACGATGAACTCAACAAATACAAAGACCGATTGAATGAAATGGAGAAAAAATTAGGTTCTCTCGAAAATAAAAAATCCGAATTGGAAGCAAAACTTGATGATGTAAGAAACAAGTATTCGGATTCAATGAGTGAATTTTCAAAATCAAAAGCCGAACTTGATAATATGAACAGAAATTATGAAAACAGTGAAAATATTATCAAAGACAGAACAGATTTTATTCAAATTAACGAACCGAAAATTGATGAACTTAACAAAAAATTAGACAAACTTGAGGAAAAGAATGTCAAAATTTATGATGAAATGGCAGTATGTCAAGGTGAAATCGAAGAAGTCGAAAAACTCATAAACGACAAAGATTTAAAAGAACTCAAAGAAAAAACCGAAGGGGTTGAAAATGAGATAAAACGGCTTCAAACAAAGATTATGAGTGCCGATAACGACAAAAACGAACTAAAAAGACAAATTTCTTTCCACCAAAATCTTATTGAAACCAAAACGGAAGAAATTTCCAATATTGAGCATAACAATGTTGAACTCGAAAAAGACAAAACACGTTATCAAAACGAAATAAAAGAATTAAACAAACAAACAGAAGAACTTAAAGAACAGATTGCACAGATAGAAGAAAAATTGGGCGAACTGTTAAAAGAACGTGACAAAATTAATACTGAATTAATTGAACTTGAAAAACAAAAACATATCAGGATTGCCGATATCGAAAGAATTGCGGAACAAATAGAATCGTTTAAAGCTCGCAGAAAAGAACTTGAACCTCAGCTTGAAAGCGCAAAATCGGAACTTGAAAATGCGGGAGTGGAAATCAGCAAACTTGAACCCGTTGAGATTTCAATAGAAGAAATTACGGCTAAAATTCAAAGGCTTGAAAAGCGTATGACGGAATTGGGCGACGTTAATATGCGCGCATTAACAACTTATGATGAAGTTTTGGCACGTCAAACGGAATTGAAAGAACAAATTGAAACACTTTCAAAGGAACGCAAAGAAATTTTGGAAAGAATGCAGGGATACGAACAACAGAAAAAAGAAGCGTTTATGAAAACTTACAACCACATAAACGAAAACTTTAAAGAAGTGTTCCACCAACTCTCCGAAGGCGAAGGCGAATTAAAATTGGAATGCCCCGATGACCCGTTATCGGGCGGAATGACAATAGAAGCACAGCCGAGAGATAAAAAACTTCAAAGATTGGAAAGTATGTCGGGCGGAGAAAAATCTCTCACGGCACTTGCGTTTGTCTTTGCTATACAAAGATATATGCCGTCACCTTTCTATGCTTTTGACGAGGTTGACGCAAGTCTGGATACAATGAATGTTGAACGTATCGCCCAAATGGTGCAGAATCAATCAAAAGATACGCAATTTATAGTAGTTAGCCACAGGCGACCTATGATAGAATCAGCTAATAGAACTCTTGGTGTTACTCAAAAAGAAAAAGGTATTACCAAAGTTACGGGTATAAAATTGAGGGACGAATAATAAATGAGCGAAGCGGCATTAAATTATAATATGGATTTACCCGATTTAGGTTTGTCGGACGGCAAAACCAAAAGCGAAGGTATCGGCATTCTTGTCGATATGGTAAAAGCTGACAAAATTGACCCGTGGAACATTGATATAGTTGATGTGACGGATAAATATCTTGCACATATGGTTAATATGAAATCCCAAAATTTAAGAGTTACGGGAAGAACTTTGCTTTTTGCCGCTATACTTTTGAGATTAAAATCAAATATTCTTGAAGGTATTGATATAATGCAGTTTGATGCGCCTCAAGATGAACCTCAATTTGATGATGACGGATTTATCGTTGATTATGAGGAAGATTATATCCCGACAAACAACGTAATCTCCATTGATGAAGTGCTTCAAAGACGTACAAGCGTAAGGTTGAATCATAATCGCGTAGTAACATTGAAAGATTTGATTCGTCAGTTGCAATTCTATGAAAAATTAGAAAAAACTCAGTCTTTAAAAAGTGCACATGAAAGAGCAAAACGCAGGGTACAATCATACTCAAGACTTACTCCTGATGACATTGTAAATCTTGCTCACGAAGAATATATTGAAACTTGTGTTGCAAAACTCAAAGAGAATTTGGAACAAATATTTAAAAAAAATGAAAAAATCGAATTGAACGAATTGACGCTCTTAGGTATGGACAAAATCAGCGCATATATTTCGCTCTTGTTTTTGACTGCCGAAACAGATTATGAATTGGAGCAAAAAGAGTTTTATTCGGATTTATACGTAGTAAAAGGGGAACATCATGACAATAGAACAGTTGAAATCGCGAATTGAGGCTGTTTTATTTATAACGGCAAGAGCGGTTTCGTTAGACGAAATAGCAACCATTTTGGGTGAAGAAACCGAAGTTATAGAAGAAGCCATACTTGAGCTTATTATGGACTATTCAAGCCGTGACGGAGCTTTGGAAATTGACGATGAAAACGGTTATATCTTACAGGTAAAAGAAGAACATACCGATTTGGTGGAACTTCTTTGTCCCGTTGACATAAAACCCGCAGTTTTAAGAACTCTGTCCGTTATTGCCTTGAAAGAACCGATAAGACAAACAGATTTGAAAGAACTCAGAGGTTCTAATACTTACGAACACGTTCAAGAACTTGTTGATAAAGGTTTGGTTGCCAAATACAAAGATAAAAACGGCAGAAGTTTTAATCTGAAAACAACTCCGAAATTTGCCGAATATTTTAAACTAAAAGGGGATACACGTTCGCTCGCAAAAATTCTTGAACTTGATAAAGGTATAAAAGATAATGAATGACAGAACCAAAACAATAATAATCTGTTCTGCGGTAATTCTTTTCGGAATTATTGTCAAAGTTTTGCCAATGTTTTACTCTTGGCAGGGACAAAATTTTTTGGCTAAAAAAGATTACGTAAAAGCTCATTCAGCCCTGAAAAAAGCCTATACTTTGAACAGAGGCAACAAAGATATAAGATATTTTTACGTTCAATCGCTTAACCATCTTTCACCGAATGTCGAAGTTCAAAAAGAAGTTTTTCAAATAGCTTACGGAAAACAAAATGACAGCGCACAACAATCCGCTGAAAACAAAATTAACGAATGGCGAAACAATATTTTGAGAAATATCGGTGATAATTATATTGAGCAAACACCTCTCGATAACAGAATTTTACGCTGGGATACAACTAAGTTTCCTCTCAAGATTTATGTTGCAAACGAAAGCGGGGTTGCAATACCTGATTATTATGAAACGGAAATTTCCCGTGCATTCAACCAATGGCAAAATTCTACGGGATTTATAAAATTTGCAAAACCTAAAAACCCGTCTGACGCAAATATAATTATACGGATTAAGCCTTTACCGAACAACGTTTGTGACGGCAAAGAATGCAAATATGTTGTCGGATTTACTACTCCGGAAATAAAGCATAACCAACTCAAAAGGATGAATATTGTACTTTATGCAAAAGATCCTTACGGAAATTTCTTTTCGGATAAAGAATTGTTTAATACGATATTACATGAAATCGGTCACGCTCTCGGGATTATGGGACACAGTTACAGTTCGGAAGATTTGATGTATATGGCGAGCGGACATAACAGTGTTTATTCACCTTACAGAAGTTCGTTTCAATATCTGTCCTCAAAAGACGTAAACACTATAAAACTTTTGTATAAACTTATTCCCGACATTACAAACTCTGAAAAAATAAGCACAAAAGGTTTGATATACGCTCCAATCGTTTTGGGAACATCAAAGGAAATTTCTCAAAGAAAATTGAAAGAAGCGCAAAATTACGTAAAAAATGCTCCCGAGCTTACGGGCGGATATGTTGATTTGGCGATTGCTTATGCGGAATTGGGCAAAACAAAAGATGCTATAAAATCCGCAAATATTGCCACACAATTAGCTAAAACCGAAAATGAAAAATATGTTGCATATTATAATCTTGCAGCAATTTATATGAACTCAAAGGATTATGACAAAGCACTTGAGGCTGCTGAACGCGCTAAAAGCATATCAAATAACGAAGAAATAAAAACCCTTATCTTGCAAATAAATCATTGTAAAAGAAAAAAATAAATTTCAATATTAATCCGACCTCAACGTAGTGAGCAATAATTGTAGGCGAAACAACAACAGAGGCGGACACTGTTTGAACGATAAAAATTGATAGACCCTGAAACAAGTTCAGGGTGACACTGAGTGAGTTTGTCCGCCCTTTATACTATGTTCGTTGATTTTGGTTTAGACTTAAAGTATCTACGTGCGTAGCACTTGAGCCGTACAAATTATTAGCGAACGAAGTTTTTTCTGCCATGTTCGTTGATATTTGTTTAGACTT
>CADBNI010000002.1 GCA_902795965.1 uncultured bacterium | reverse complement strand
ACAAATTATTAGCGAACGAAGTTTTTTCTGCCATGTTCGTTGATATTTGTTTAGACTTAATGTACCTACGTGCGTAGCACTCGGGAGCTTCTTTGGTTACTTTCTTGTCGGTACAAGAAAGTAACTGCGGGGTGCAGGGGCTGGCATAAGCCCCATATACAATTTCTTTTATAAATAAAATAAATTTTAACAAAATCTTCACAAAATCTTTAAAAAAAATTTTGTTTAAGTTAAATTTAATTGGTTGAGAAAATTCAGGGAGAATGAAATGTATAACGTAGCCATAATAGGAGCAGGTCCCGCAGGCATTTTTGCGGCTTTGGAAATTATGAAACTAAGACCCGGCTGGAAAGTTGTTCTTGTCGAAAAAGGTCAAAAAATTGAAAAACGTAAATGTATGCTTCGTGAAGGCTATGAAAAATGTCCTAATTGCAAAAAATGCGGTTTGCTCTGCGGTTGGGGCGGAGCAGGAGCTTTTTCAGACGGAAAACTTACGCTTACTCCTGATGTCGGCGGTCACCTTGTCGATTATATGGACAGAAAAAAAGTCGAAGATTTAATCGCATATGCCGACAGTTTATATTTGGATTTTGGCGCGACAGATGAAGTTTTCGGCACTGATATGAACACTTTCCGCGAGCTTGAAAGACAGGCATCACTTGCAGAACTCAAACTTGTACACTCTCCCGTAAGACATTTGGGTACGGAAAGAAGTCTTGACGTTTTGAAAAATATGCAGGACTATTTGGACGAAAGAATTACTATTTTAAACAATGTTTGTGCAAAGTCTTTGATTGTTGAATGTGAACAGGTAAAAGGCATTGTACTTGATAACGGTGAAACGATTTGTGCTGAATATACGATTATTGCCCCCGGTCGTGAGGGAGCGGATTGGCTTACGCAGGAATTTGCCGAGCATAAAATCGGTATGGTGAACAACGCGGTTGACGTAGGTGTCAGAGTTGAACTTCCCGCACCCGTTTTTGAACCTTTAACCGACAAATTATACGAATCAAAACTTATTTATCACTCTCCGACTTTTGGAGATGAGGTCAGAACGTTTTGTATGAACCCGAACGGTGAAGTTGTACAGGAAAATTACAACGGAATTTCTACCGTTAACGGACACAGTTACGCGGAAAAAACGACTAATAATACAAACTTTGCGCTTTTGGTAAGCGAAAAATTTACGGAACCGTTTAAAGAACCTATTCAATACGGTCAACATATTGCAAGACTTGCCAATATGCTTGCTGGCGGAATTTTAGTACAGAGATTCGGTGACTTGCTTGACGGCAGACGTTCAACTCCCGAAAGAATAAAAGCAAGCATCATAAAACCGACGTTGGCATGTGCAACTCCGGGGGATTTAAGTTTGGTAATTCCTTACAGGCAAATGACAAGTATTATTGAGATGCTGAAGGCTCTTGACAAAATCTGCCCCGGTACGGCATCAAGATATACATTGTTGTATGGTATAGAGGTTAAATTCTACTCTGCAAGGGTAAAATTGACGGACAAACTTGAAACCGAAGGGGTAAAAAACCTGTTTGCAATCGGTGACGGCGCGGGTGTAACAAGAGGACTGATCCAAGCCTCCGCATCAGGCGTGCATGTTGCAAGAACAATCTGCGAAAGAGGATAAAACTAATTTCGTTTAAAATATTTTCGCCACTCACTAACAGATATTTTTCTGTGCAGATAATCCATATTTCCTGTTTTAATTACCCACCAAGTGCAAGAAGCACCCGGGTGCATTTCAAATGCAGTTTTACATGATATATCACAATATGTAAACCCGCTCTCCCACATCCAATTTTCACTTCCATAACCTAATATCAATGTTGGTTTGACAGTCTGAAATCTAAAATGAAACATGTCAATACCTAATTTATTCGGACCTTTATCTCCGTTTGTATCAACATATAATTCTCTATTACCGAAAGCAACTAAAATTCCGTTTGCCAGTCTAAGTTTCGGGCATAAGCTTGAATAAAAATTTACATATTTACTATGATTACTTAAAGTATCATAAGTTATATTCGGAAAACAACCTTCCGTTTTAAAACATTTTTCAACAACTTTTAATTGAGGAAGAAATTTTTCATACAATTCCTCTGCAGAACTGTATCCTTGAAAATCACCGTCTTCCGATTGAATTTTTGTATATGCGTTTTGCAAAACAGAATATGCAACTTTAAATTGATGTACGTAAGTATATTCTTTAAACTTCGGTACAATAACCGCAATAGTCAATACGGCAACAACACCTATAATCCCCATTGTAATCAAAACTTCCGCCAGCGTAAATCCAAAAAATTTATTATACATATTCCCCCTTATTATTAGTTTCAAAATATAACGTTTTACCGTCATGTATTAAACTTATTATAAACTATTTTCAATTAATTGTCAATCCTTTTATAATTAATTCTATGGTTACGACAAGAGACAAAATAAAATCATTTATAGCGTTGAACGGAATATACATAAAGGATTTGGCGGTTTTGATGACCGAAAAAAGCGGTAAAAATTTCACCGAAGATTCACTTGGCGGAAAAATTCGCCGAGAAAGTCTGACTTTTAAAGAAGCAGAAATAATGGCAGATGTATTAGGCTATAATCTGACATTTACCCGAAAATAACTTTGTCTTAAATTTATACTTGCTAACCTCTCGTTCAAGTGCTATAATTCTGCTATGGCAAAGCAGGTGAGTTTAACCACACAAAACAGGTTGATTATTTCGGGGCTTATATTAAGCACCATTCTTATTGTTTCCATTGCATTTTTTGCCATTTTTAACATTCAAAAAAGACTTAACCAAGGCTATCATAATTTCGGACAGGTTGTCTCCAAAATGATGGCCATCGAGTATTTTGAAATTGCAGATCAAAAAGATAATACTTATGATGACTTAAAAGATTACGCGGACACCATTGTTTCAGCGCACTCGGATATTGTTTTTGCGGAATTTCAAGACGACAAAGGTAATACCATCTACAAAGCAGGTGATCCGGGTTCACCAAAAGTTCCGAATATTACGGTAAGTTCCCCGCTTGTTCTTGAAGGTAACAAAGTAGTAGGTTCGGTAACTGTCGGGCTTTCAGGCAAAATTATTTCTCAAATTTCTAACACAACGCGACTTTCGTTAATGATTGTATTTGCAGTTGCATGGATTGTTTTTGCTTTTGTTATCTTGATAAATACTTATTTAATAACAAGAGAATTGAGAATTCTTCATGACGGGGTTCAAAAAATATCGGGCGGCGAATTCGGTATAAAAATTGAAGAAAAAGATGTCAGCTCGGAAGTCAAAGAATTATTCAATTCCTTCAACAACATGTCGCACAAACTCCACATTTACGAAGAACAAAACATAGAACAGCTTACCCTCGAACGCAACAAATTAGAAGCAATACTGATGTGTATCGCAAACGGTGTCGTTGTATGCGACAACAGTGACAACGTTGTAATGCTTAACAATCACGCTCAACACTTGTTGGAACTTGAAGCAGATCAAATGTTGAACACAAAAATTCAAAAATACATTGACACCGCAGGAAATTACTGTTTTAAAGACAAAATAGAAGAATTTAAAGATACTCCGCTTGAAGTTATGGAAAACAAACCTCTTGAATTTAACATAAAAATCGACAAGCGAGTAATAAAATCAATAATTTCACCAATGTTTACGCGCAACAAAGATTATGTCGGCTACATAATCGTGCTTATTGACTTGACAAAAGAGGCTGAAATGAATGCTATGCGCTCAACATTCATTTCTAACGTTTCGCATGAATTGAGAACACCCGTAACGGTTTTGCGAAGCTATATTGACACGCTTTACAATTACGGAAACGACTTTGACTATGAAACTCAAAAAGAGTTTATCGGAACAATTAATCAGGAAATAATCAGACTTAACGGAATGGTGAACGATATTCTCGATTTTTCAAGAATGGAAGCTAATGCACAAATGGAAAAATCCCTGAATAGCATATACGAAGTTGTTGATAATTGCGTAAATCAGGTTAGTGCGCTGACCAAAGAACATAATTTAACTATATCGGTTGACAAAGAAGAAAATATACCGGAATTTATGTTCAATTATGACGGCATAGAAAGAGCTTTGACAAATCTTTTATCTAACGCTATTAAATATTCACCCGAAAACGGTGAAATTAAAGTAACTTTGAAAAAACTCGACAATACCGCAGAAATTACGGTAACAGACAAAGGTTGCGGAATTGCTCCGGAACATCAGAAAAAGATTTTTGACAGATTTTACAGAGTAGAAAACAATATTCACACGGTAAAAGGCACAGGATTGGGCTTGCACCTCGTAAAACAAACAATAGAAAAATATCACGAAGGAAAAGTCTTTGTAATATCACAATTAGGACAAGGTTCGACATTTGGATTTACTCTCCCGATAAAAGTTTTTGATGAAAGTTTGGTATGATTAGCGGTCCGTTTGATTGGTTTTGCAAAATTTGCCTGCTGATATTTATCGGTTTATGCCTAAATTCTATGTTGGGTGATTTTTTGTTTTGGGCTAACAACAGTTTTCCGAAAGTTACGGAAACTACAACCGAAAAGATTATCACTAAAGATGAACCTGTTCAAAAACAACTCAGCGGGAAAAAATATATTAAAGTATACGGTGAAAAATATCCTTTTGTCCTGAACTATCAGGCTAAATATTCAATATCCGGTCTTGTCGTAACAAAAAACAGTAATTTTTGGTTTAGAGACGTAATGCGCAGTAAATTTGATGATATTTGCCTTATTGATTTTGGAATAGTTTGGGGTGAACTTTCAGCAGACAAAGAAAAACTCTATAAACATTGGAAATTTAAATCCTCAAAAACTTTAGGACAAAGCAGAAGGCTCGAATGGCGTTCAAAACCGCCTTATAATGATATGCCCTGGACTCTTGATTACGTCAGTTCGCATATTTCGCATACACATATGATTCCAAAAAATAAAAACATAATGGGTGCATTGTTAAAAATTAAGAAAAATGATATTGTCAAAATTGACGGATACTTAGTTGATATCTATACCGATAAAAGTGAAACGATAGCAAAAACAAGCCTTTCAAGAACGGACAACGATCCGATAAGCCGCGGATACGGAGCTTGCGAGGATATGTACGTAACACAGGTTCAAATTGGGGATAAAATATATCGCTAATTAAATAAATCGTTTATCTTATCAACAATATCCTGAGGGTCAATTTCGTTTGTAATTTTATTTATATCCTGCGCTATTTGATAAAGTTTTGCAGCTTCAATTTTATCACCCGTTATTGAAATTGCACGCGCAAGGTTAAAATGAGCAAGCGCATAATTCGGGTTACACTCAACGGATTTTTTGAATAAGTCAATCGCCTGACGAACTCTGCCCAAATCGTCAAGATAAATTACCCCCATATTATTGTAAGCAATATCGTAAGACGGGTCATAGTCAATGGCTAACTGATATTCTTTCAAAGCCTCATCTATATCGCCTTTACCCCAGTACAAAAATCCTAAGTTACAATGAATTTTTGCATTTTCGGGGTCTAAATCCAAAGCGTTTCTGTAAACCTGCAAAGCGTTTTCGATATCTTCTTTATCATAAAAAGCACTTCCCAAGTTAATATAAATATCAATATCTTTAGGTGTTTGCAAATACGCACTTTGATAAGAACTGATTGCAGCATTCAAGTCCTGTTTTGTTTCCTGATAAACAAAGCCTAAAGTTTGATTTACGACACTTGTCCATTGTTTTTTCGGATTTAAGGTAACTGCAGTCTGAAAATGAGAAATAGCACCGTCAATATCGCCTTTTACATAAAGAATATTAGCCAAATTTGAATGAACATCAGGCATATTCGGCATAATTTGAATAAGTTTCTCATAAATTTCAACCGCGCTGTCATAATCGCCCTGTTCTTCGTAAGCCTGACATAAATGTCTGTATGCGGGGATATTCAAGCCGTCAAGCCATATTGCCATTTTGTATTCGGTAATAGCATCTTCAAATTGTCCCAAAGAACGGTAAATGTCGCCCAACAGACAGTACATAGGCAAAAATCCCGGAGCTTTTTCAACCGCTTCGTTGTAAACATCAAGTGCTTCATTCAATTTGTTTGTCTGAAAAAGAAACGCACCTTTTACAAGCATCGGGAAAAATTTTACGTAAGAAAGAGTTTTTGCAACATTTCCGAGTGCTATTTTATCAAACGGAAGTGTCAGTACCGAAAGAATAAGTTCAAATTTTGCCAAAACCCAATTCTTAAAACTTCTTGCCGAAGAAACATTGTAAAGATTTGAAAGCAGAAAATGCGCACAGGAATTTCTCAACGGCATTGATTTTATCGCTTTTTTTGCATTCATTGATGCTTCAAGAAAGCGGGCTTTTTTTGTATAAGTTTCCGCCAAAAGATAATATGCTTTTCCTAATTTGTCGTTTTTGGATATCGACATGTCAAGGTAATTAATCGCTTTGTCCAAATCACCTTTAAAATAGTGTGCCTGCCCTATTTTAAAATAGATTTCAGCAGAGTCGATATAAGTTTCCAAAGCGCGTTGATATTCGGTTATTGCCTCATCAATGTATTGGCATGAATTATATATATCCAAATGCCACTGCAAATATAAATCACCGAGTCTTACGTGCAAATCGGCATTTGTAGGATCGTCCTGAAGCCCTATTTGACAAAGCTCAATGGCACTTTTCACGTTCCCTGTTTTTTGTTCTTTATTAATTTTCTTTTCTAATTGTTTTGTTATTGACATAATCTTGACATTATCCTAAAAAGGTCTCATACTTAGATTGTAATTAATTTATTCTTAAAAAGCAAGTTATTTACAAAATTTTACCGCTAAAAGCACTAAAAAGGAACAAAATGAACGAAAACAAAATTTACTTTGTAGATGTCACAAACAGGGACGGTGTCCAGACTTCGCGCTTGGGTTTGGCAAAACTTCAAAAAACAATCATTAACCTGATGCTTGATGATATGGGAATTACACAATCAGAGTTTGGTTTTCCGACTACAAAACACGAACTTAACTATTTGAACGGAAACCTTGAACTTGTTGAAAGAAACGTAATTTCTACGACAAAACTTTCGGGTTGGTCAAGAGCGATTGCCTCTGATGTAAATCTGTCGTTTGATAATGTTCCTAAATTAAAAAATATTAATCTTTCGCAATCGACTTCAGACCAAATGATTAACGGCAAATACGGCGGCAAAAAGACTCCGCAGGATATAATCAATATGACCGTTGAAGCGGTAGAATGTGCAGTTTCACGCGGAGCTGAAATTATAGGAGTTAATGCGGAAGATGCTTCAAGAAGCGATATTGATTTTCTTATCAGATATGCGAAAGAGGCAAAAAAAGCAGGGGCAAAGCGTTTCAGATACTGCGATACTTTGGGTTTTGAAGATCCTAAAACCACTTATGACAGAATTTATAGGATTGCAAAAGAAGTTCAAATTCCTGTTGAGATGCATTTTCATAACGACCTCGGAATGGCTACGGCCTGTTCTGTTATGGGGGCAAAAGCAGCTATTGATGCGGGAGTTGATGCATATATAAATACCGCAATAAACGGCATGGGCGAACGTGCGGGAAATGCGGATTTGGTTTCATGCCTGCTGGCAATTTTGAAATCCGCAGGATTTAGGAACAAATACCATATCGATCCTAATATTGATTTGAGTAAAGCGTGGAAATTGGCTAAATATACCGCTTATGCGTTTGGTGTACCTATTCCGATTAATCAGCCAGCAGTCGGGGATAACGCTTTTGCGCACGAATCGGGTATCCACGCGGACGGTGCGTTAAAAGACCGCAGAAATTACGAACTCTATGATTATGAAGAACTTGGCAGAGGCGAACCCGAAATTATTGAAACGGGCAGAATGATTACAACGGGCGAATACGGCGGTATTAAAGGTTTCCGCAACGTTTATGACAACCTTGAACTTGAGTTTAAGGACGAACATGAGGCAAGAAACATTCTTGAACTTGCTCGTTACGCAAACGTTCATACACAAAAACCGTTGACATCAAGCGAATTGAGATTTATATATTATTATCCCGATATCGCGGCAAAAATCATGACGGTTTCACCTTACTACGAACCGGAAGGTGCTATCAAAGAACGCGTTGACGCAAAACTCTTAACAAAACCGCACAGAATTATCTAAGCGTTTTGTTTTAAAAATTCAATATTTTCGGGTTTAAGCATTATATCCAATTTAGACTGTTCTTGTGTATTTTGTTCTTGAGCTGCCAATTTTGCTTTGCGTTTTGCTTCCGATTTATTTGTCATATAAATATTCAATTTCGGAACTCCGACACCGAGTACAAGACCCGAATACAAGTAACCGGCAACCTGAGCAATATTCAATGCACGAAGTTTGCTTTTTGTCGATTTATCGGCAAGTTTTACAAGTTCCTTAAACGGCAAGGCTTTTCCGTCTTTTATAACCGATTTGCCTTGTTTTTTCAATGCCGAATACAAAACTTCATCACGAGTTTTCAAAGAAGAACCCGTCAACCATTTGAAGAAATTATTTGAATTTTTATCCGTTACATTGATAAGCGATTTGTCAAATGCTCTTGCAACACCTTTGGTAACAAGCGAACCCAATACCAACAGGTTCAAAAATCCGAGTGAATCTTTTACCGCAGATTCTCTAAACTCGTCTTTATCGCGTGCCGCAAGCAAACGAGATGCAATAGTCAGACCGTAAACCAATTTCAACTGCGAAACAGTCGGGGTCATTCCTTGGAACTGAATTTTTGCAAGAAGTTTTTTCGGATTTGTTGTAATCGTAGAAATAGCAGCAAGCGAAAATGCCAAAGCCCCTGCAGCTTTTAAGAACTTAAACTCTGTCGATTTATCCTTTTCACGGCCTTTTACACCGACAAATCCGTCACTGCCCGTCTTTTTCTTGGTCAAATACATATTAATCGGCTGAGTTGACATACCGATTGCTATCGCAATACCCAAACCGACAACCGAACGTTTCAGGTTGAAGTTTTTCAAGCCTTTAATAAATTCATTCTTAGCACCGTTTGCTTTAAATACATTATCAACCTTTTCTTCGGTAAAGACTTTTGATACGTTAAAGACATTACCGATTAAAGTTTTTAAAGAGTTATCGGCTTTTTGTCCGAAACCTTCCAATACGACTTTTGTTTCAGCACCCGTATCGGCAACCGCCAAAGTGTGTAAGTATTTTTGCAAATCTTTATCTATTGTTTTGGTTTTTGAATTAAGCAAACCGTCTGCAAGTTTTGCGGAAAATTCTTTCTGAGCTTTTTGTGAAAGATTTACATAACCTGTCTGTTTATTTGTATCAGTATTAAAACATTTTATATTTGCCGCAATTTTATCCGTATACGCTCTTACATAATCTGTTTTAACATTAGATTTTTTACGAGCTTCTGCCCAGTACTGAGCCAAGATATCAACGGTTTTGTCATTAGCAAATATTTTATCCGCTCTTATACCAAATCTTCTGTTAAACAATGATGCCAAAGCAAACCCGACCGCCGTACCGTATACTCCGACCATTGAATGGTTGAATGTACCCATTGATTCTCTGCGCGCGGTTTCCGTTCCTGCTTCAGGGCCTCTGTTTACGAAATCTACCGTTGTACGAGGGATTACCATTGAACACAAGTCAACAGCATTTGCACCCCACGCCTGGTTTGTATCGAGAAAACGCAAGCCTGAGCTTAAAGTTTCAAATGTTCCTTGAAATTGAGGATTATTTTGTTTTTGAGGGGTTATAGGTTGTATATTCATATTTGTTATCTCCTTACGAATTTATAAATGAACTGAATGCCGTGTTATCCTTTACCGTTGATCGTAAAAAATCATCTGATAACGTTGATGACTCTTTTGATGAGGAAACACTTGCCTTTTCAGCATTTATTTTCGCAAGTTCTTCTGCATGCTTTTTGTTTGTTTTCGACCGTGTATAATACGGGATTAGTAATCCCAGCGCAACAAGCGAGAACGCTATGTTGCCGATTTGACAAATTGTTCTTAATCGTTTTTCCTTAACTGTTGAAAGTTCGTCCGAGGATTTTATGGCAGTATGTTTTGCCCAATTCCAGAATTTTTCCAATACGTTCGCACCCTGTTTCGGTTTTTTAAGGTGATTAATGAGTTTTATATCACTGTTTTTGCGTTCAAGTAAAGTTGCAATTCCTTTTGCCACATAATCTCCGAGGAAATAGAAACTTGAGAATGTCGCAATATCACGAACGGTAGCTTCTCTGAGTTCGTTTTTGTCCTCGGAAGCACCCATACGGCTTGCAAACGTAGCGGTAGAAATAATTCTTGCCTGATCCATAGTAGGGAACAAACCTTTAAACTGGAACATTTTCAAAGAGGGTTTGTCCATAAACATAGACAATGCCGCAACTCCTATCATTGAACCTATTGATACAAATTTTTGAGCCAAAAGTTCGCGTTTTTCTTTGCCCGAAAGTTCTTTATGTTCTTTCTTTTCGGCAAAATCTTTGTAAATCGGCGCACCTTTTTGACCCGAAACTTTACGTGTTATCCACCTGTTCAAAGGCTGCATAGAAATTGCAAGCGGAATAATAAGTCCCAAACCGCCAATACTCTTGTAGTTGACAAGTTTGTGAGCTTTTTTGAAGTAATCCGCAAGGGCTTTTTTATCGGTAATACCTTCTTTTACAACTCCGCGAAGCATTTTTACGGTATCTTCACAAACAGATTCAAGATTGTTGGAGAAGAATGAGGTATCACCCTTAAATTTAATATTTTCGGCAATATGAGTTTCGTCAACGATTACTCTGTACGCTTGTTTAAATTCTTTTGAATTGTATTCATCAGCATTAACAAGTTCAACGAGTTTGTTCACAGCATCATGAACTTTTTTATTGCCGATTTTTCCGGCAAATTTTCCGTCAGCGGTTTGTTTTATTCCTAAAATATCCGCAAAATTCTTGGTATTGCTGCCGTCAATACCCGACAAACTTCCTAACTGATCTCGGAATGTGTTATATATCTTTTCATTTTTTACACCTTGAGCATTTGCGTAGAATTTGTGAATATTTTCAATAGAATCACTGTTTGCCCAGGTATTGACAAGACTTGATTTCTTGAAATTATCCATAACCGGTCTTTGCAAGAGTTTAGCAACACCCATTACAATAAAACTCGGAATCAAACAGTTGACAATCAGACCCGAAGATTCGCGCCTGAATGCCTCAAACCCTGCATATCCGTTTGACTCTTTAGTTTCAATAACCGTACGCGGGACAATAGCGGTCGACAAATCCAATGCGGAAACATTCACCATAGGATATTTTTCACATTGCTGAACAAGCCAAACGGCACCGTCACCCAAACCGCCAAAAGACGGATTTTGCGAAAAATTACCCTTACGCGGGGGGTTATAATCTACACCAATTTTATCTATCATATTTCGTCTGGATTTCTACACAACTATTATAATAACTACACATATATATTAAAAGCGGGGCATAAAAAAAATTGCGCCATAACGCTTAATTGTTAAAGAGATATTAAGATAAAAATTTGAATGATTAATTAAAAATATGATATTTTTAAACAAAAAATATAAAAAATTACTAAAAAATAATAAAATAATTAATCAATTATTAATAAAACAACAAAAAACTAAATCAAAAATTTTTGTAAAAAATTGTAAAGAATACGCTTTATATATACAAAAATGCTTAACAAAACACGAATAATCAGTTATAAAGCATGCCAAATATATATTAATAACTATTTTCCGGTGAATGTGAGATTTTAATTTATTTTCATGATAAAATGCGGTGTAAAGAGGAATTTATGCCGCATTTTTTTATAAATTCAAAAGACGTAAATAATAACAAAATTACAATCAGCGATAAAGAAAATTACACCCATATCGCAAAGTCTTTGCGTGCAAAAATCGGTGAAAAAATCCTTTTAATTGACGAAAATCAAATCCAATACGAAACTGTTGTCAACGAAATTACAAACAAGGAGATAACAGTCTGTGTGGAAAATTCTTATAAATCTTGCAGAAGGCTTGATTTTGGACTATATCTTGCGCAAACTCCGCTCAGGAGTGATGCCCAATCAATTATTATCGAAAAAGCAACCGAACTCGGGTGTGACGGAGTTTTTCCCGTATATAGCGATAATTGCGCTCTTAATCGAAATGTTATTGAAAAGAAAATTCCAAAATGGCAGCGCATTATGTACGAAGCCTCAAAGCAATGCGAAAGAGCATATATTCCAAAATGTTTTGAACTTACTTCGCTCGAAAATATTATCCAATCAGAAGGCAAAGTCGTAGCGTTTTGCGAACGAAATGCAAAACAAACCTTACACCAATATTGCAGTGAAAATCCAATAAAAAACGGGGATAAGATTACGGTTATAATAGGGCCTGAAGGCGGATTTTCAAAACGCGAATTTGAACTTTTTGAACAAAATAATATCCCGATGCTTACGCTCGGTGATTTGATTTTGAAAGCGGAAACGGCAGTGATTGTCGCTCTCGGAAATATTATTTATGAATACAACAATTACTGACAAAATTAAATCTGACAAAATTTTATCAACGATAACGGAAAATTTTGATAATGAAATATGGCTCGTTGGAGGTTCTGTACGCGATTTGTTTATGTGCAAAGAAACTCACGACAGAGATTTGGTTATTACTGACGAAGATGCACGCGAATTCTCGCTCAAACTTGCCCAAAAACTTGATGCGGTATTTGTTCCGCTTGATGAAGAAAACAGGATTTACAGACTTGTTATGCGTGACAAAATTAATTATATTGATATCACAAACCCTGTAGGACAAACGATTGAAGAAGATTTGACACGCAGAGATTTGACGATAAATGCGGTTGCAATAAATATAAAAAACGGTGAAATAGTTGATGTTACGGGCGGAATTGACGATATAAAACAAGGGATTATTCGTCACATTAGTGATAAGAATTTTACGGATGATCCGTTGAGGTTATTGAGAGTGTACAGATTTCAAGCGATTTACGGATTTGAGATTGCACCAGAAACACTTGAAGCGATAAAAAAATATGCAAAATTGATTAAACAGCCTGCTGTTGAAAGGATTAATTACGAGATTTTACGGCTTTTCGGCGGAAAGTTTGCGCATATTGCGCTTGATGATATGGATAAATCCGGAATTTTGGAAGAAATTTTCCCGTTTGTAAAAGAGTTGAAAAAAGTTCCGCCCAATTCGCATCATCACCTTGATTTGTACCACCATTGCCTTGAAACGGTAAAGCAAATTCAAAATATTTATGAAAATTCTGCCGAAAAGGTTAAAGAGCATCTTGAAAAATCCGATTTTGGCGGTCATTCAAGGCTTTCACATCTCAAAATGGCAGGATTTATGCACGATATGGGGAAATATTCGACCTGGACGATTGAGGAAGGCGGACGACACAGGTTTATCAAACATGATGATGTCGGCTCAAAAATGTCTGTCAAATTCTTCAAATCAATGCACCTTTCAAACAGACAGATTGATTACATTTCAAAGATGATTAAGTTCCATATTTATCCGTCAAGCGTTATGTGCGCTCCCGAGATTTCCGACAAAATAATGATGCGTTATGTCAGAAAAATGGACGACAGTTCGATTGATTGTATCGTTTTGGCGCAAGCAGACAGGCTATCAGCTCGAGGACCTGAAATTACGGACGAAATTGTTGAGAAAAACATAAACTCCTTAAACAGATTGTTAAAATTTTATCTTGACGTTGCGGACAGTTTAAAGCCCCTGCCCAAACTCTTGAACGGCAATGATGTTATGAAAATTTTGGATATAAAACCGTCGGAAAAATTGGGTGAAATAATGGACAGTTTGCATGAAGCACAACTTTCGGGTGAAGTGAATACCCGCGACGAAGCCGTTGAGTTTGTGAAAAAGATTAAAATCTAATAGGATAATCCTTCGGGATTTTCCAACCGTTTGCTTGAATTAATGCTCCGCAATATCTGCCTGCCAAATATCCGATACTATTCTCAGAACAGCCGTCTGTTGTGTTATTGCGCAATGTTTCTATAGTGTTGCCTATTCCTGTTAATTTATAACCTTTACTGTCATAAAAATTAAGCCTGCCTCCAAAAACATCTCCCCCTAAACGTTCAAATCCTTTATTGGGTCCGTCAATATCAAACCATAATTGAATATGTGGAGAAGACGTAGCACTTTTTGACATTCCACCTTGCCACATATATATTGAACTGCCATTTGATAATATCGCTGCCACTTCTCCTGATGAAGAATTTTTTATTAAATATTCCCTCTTTTCACTTGTTAAAGCTCTTGGTGTAGTCCAACAAGTTTCAAAATCATTTCGTTTACAAATTTTTAATATTTTTAATTCAGGTGCGAGGTATGTTTTTAAAATATTTTCCGTACATTCATACACAAAATTATCATTCCCTTCCTCAGTAACACTGCAATTTGGCCATTCATTGGTAAAACCGTGTTTTGCTTCTGCCATTCTTACGGCATTTTGGATTAGTGAAACTTCTTGCTTTAGGCGAGTTTCAACTACGTGTTTTTTGTAATTTGAAATCAATGTCGGCATGGTCACTGCCGCAACAACTCCGATAATTCCGAGGGTAATTAGGACCTCTGCAAGTGTGAAAGCATTAAAATTTTTCATAATTCGTTCCTTTCTAAGTAAATTGTCTAAAATTTAAATTTTATACCTTTATATTTCACATTTTAGTATATATTAAGTCTAAAAGTCAATATATAATCCAAAATAAATCGTTATTATTTTTCACAATAATTGATATTCTTAAGGAGAATTATGGACAATATTAGAGTATTATTAGGAAAAAGAATAAAAGAGCTACGCAAATACAATGGCATGTCACAGGAGCAATTAGCAGAGGCTGCTAACATTGAACAAAGAAGTTTAAGTCATATTGAATGCGGAGATACGTTTCCGTCAAGGTCACTTTTGGAGATTGCAAAAGCATTAAAGATTGAATTAAAGGATTTGTTTGATTTTGAACATCTTGAATTGAACGGGCAGACAATGAAGGATTACATACTTAACAATGTCGAAAGCCTTAACGGGGAAGATTTAAAAACCGTTTACAGAGTTATAAAAGCTATGAAATAATCTTGCCCATGTTATAATATTCATTAAGGAAAGAATATGGGTGACGAAGATAAACAATTTGATGCCACACCAAGAAAACTTGAACAGGCGCGAAAAGAAGGGCAGGTCGTTAAATCCAAAGATTTTTCAACCGCTATATCGCTTTTGGTTCTTTTTTCCGTAATCTTCGGACTTGCACCGTTTATTTGGAATCAAATCGTACAACTCTACACTCTCCTGTATGAACAAATTCCTAATACGCATTTGTCTGATATCGGCATATCTTACATCTTAACCATAACAATAAAATGTACCGCCCTGATTATCGGCCCCATACTTTTTATTGCGTGGTTTATGGCAATTCTTGCGGATTTCATTCAAGTCGGACCTCTTGTTGCAACCGCACCTTTAGCTCCAAAATTGGACAAACTAAACCCCACAAAGTATTTCAAAAACATAATGTCAATAAAAACACTTTTTGAACTTTTTAAAAATATTGTAAAAGTTTTGTTACTGGGTTATATAGGTTACTCCGTATATATGTCGCACATTGAAAATATCTTGATGTTAGCCGCAATAGACAACAATTTTTCCGTAATGATTGAGTTCGGCAAACTTATAACAGAATTTATTTTTAAAGCGTGCATTGCCTTTTTGATAATTTCGGCTGCTGACTACGGGGTTACAAAATGGAAATTTTTAAAAGACCAAAAAATGTCGTTTAAAGAAATTAAAGACGAATACAAAAACACCGAAGGCGATCCGAACGTAAAAGCCGCACTCCGTCAACGCCGTATGCAAATGCTTCAAAGAGGTATGATGGACGCTGTTCCCGATGCGGATTTTGTCGTCACAAACCCGACACATATTGCCTGCGCGCTGAAATACAAAGCCGAAGAAATGGCATCTCCAATGCTTGTTGCAAAAGGTACGGAATTAATCGCAAAACAAATTATAACAATAGCAAAGGAACACGGAGTTCCGGTTATAGAAAACGCTCCTGTCGCAAGAGCATTGTACAAAATGGTTGACTTAAATCAGCAAATCCCGCCCGAATTATACAAAGCAATAGCCGAAATCCTTCTGTTCGTCTACAATTTAAAAAAGAAATAAAAGAATAAAAATTTTAATGAGATTACGACGTCGCGTCCTGCGAACGCTCCTCGTAATGACATGAACGACCGCCCCAAAAAAATACTACAAATAAAGGGCATACAAAATAAAATCCATGATATAATAAACTTGTAATCATGGTTATGCAAAATAAAAATAAATTACAAGAATATATAGATTTGGTTCAAAGAGTGGCAAAAGTTGAACATCGTCGTATTCCTTCCCACATGGTTGATTACGAAGAATTGGTTTCTATCGGTATTCTTGCCATTCAAGTATTAATAAAAAACAAAACTCCAGAGCAGCTGGAAAGATATAATTCTGCATATATTGCGACTGCTGTTCGTTGGGCAATCAGAAACGAATTAAGAATAAGATATAAATGGTACTCTTTAAAACATAAATCAGAAGAAGAATATGACGAAGAAGAAGCGGTAGAAGGCATGGATATGCAAAAAGCCAAAGTCCGTGAAGCCGTTTACGAAACTATTTTGTCTATTGACGGTTTGGCGGCTGCGGCAAGCGACAATGATTCTCCGTTTGACTTTTTGAAAGACAACCACGCACAACCTGATGAACATGCAGAAATTACCGAAATGGGTCGTATGATTCGTGCGGCAATCGCCAAACTTCCGGCAAAAGAAAGAACCGTTGTCGAATACCGTTTTTACAGAAATATGCAGGTAAAAGATATCGCACGTCAGGTTGGTTTGTCACCTTCGCGTGTAACACGTATCGTTCAATCATCACTCAACGAAGTAAAAGAATACCTCAATCAGCACGAACAATTCGGGTATTAGGTTTATTCTGATTCATTTAAAGTTTTGGGGTAATTTAGGTTGTTATGCGTAATAATCCAACTTAAACAACTCCAACCTCCTGATTGAAGACTGCAATCAAATTTGTAATTTGTTAATTTTAGCCCTGTTTTGACCAAATTGGCTCCAAAAATATCTTTACCGACAATATTAGGTTTATTATTACCATTGATATCAACAAAGATAGCACCACATACAGGTCCTACTATTTCAGTGTTTGTACCTTTACAATAAGAATTTGGAGTTCCTCTAAAAAATATATGACTACCGTCACTTAGTATAATTTTATAAAACTTAGAACTTGTTTCAGCATCAACGGTAACTAACGCGCCTTGATTTAACTCATAAAATTTATATCCTTCACCATACACGGCACAAGCAACATCTGTGCTTGTGCCACAATCTTTAACAATATTTAAATATGGTTTTATATATTTCGCCAAATCATTTGCACTTTGAGAACTCATACCATCTGTAACCTGCCATTCATCCAAATACCCGTTATCATTAATCGACATTAATATTGCTTGATTTGTCATTGAATACCATTTTTTTACTTTATTAATCGCTAAATAATCCTGATATTTATTAATCAAAACAGGCATTGTAATTGCTGCAATAACGCCTATAATACCGATAGTTATGAGGACTTCCGAAAGAGTAAAGGCAGATTTGTTGTCATTCACCATACCTTGCCACTTCGTAGTACCCCCTAAATTGAGCGACGTGATTTTTTTTGCAAAAGTTAAATCAAAATGATTTTTCATTATTTACTCCTTATATAATTGACTGTATTCATGCCATATTGAACTAATACAATCAATATAGTAAAGTAAAAATAAATTTTTGTCAATTATTTTATAATATATTAATGAACGTTAGAGCACAGATTAATTATTGGTTATCCCTTAACCAATCAGATTACAAAAAACTTGCAGAAAAAATGACGGAATTGACAGGCAAACATTACACCCGTTGGAGCTTGAACGGAAAATTGGCACGAAAAACCGTAAGTGTTGACGAATTTGAACTTATTGCCAAGATATTCGGTTACAAAATAGAGTTAAAAGAAATTAATCCACTACAGTAATTCTTCCGTCATCTTTAATATCAATCGGAGCTTTCAGTTTTTTGATATAATCACAGGTAAGTTTGTCTTTGTCATAATCAAAACTTTGGTCAATCTCGCCTTTTTCCATTTTATTTGAAATCAAATTATCTCCGCCCGATGCAAAGAAATCGTCTGTCGCAACGGTATAAAATTTGTTCGGATCAGGATTATTTACATCAATTTGAACTTCCTTACCCTGCTTATCAATATATGATACGGACTTGATTTCTCCCTGACGGCTTACGGTATATTTAAGCCCCGAAGGAATTACAATACCGGGTTTGCTACCGGGAGATACAAAGGATTTTGCACCGACTTTCAAGGCATCAACAATTTCTTTTTCGGAAAGTTTCAAAATTACCATGTTGTTCTTTAACGGTACAACTTCAAAAACCTGTCTTGAATCTATCGGCCCCGCCTCAAAGAAACCTCTGATATTTCCGATATTAATCAATGCCAAATCTGTTCCGTATTCGTTTCTTACGGCATCCATAATAAAGAAGGCATTGGAATTAGGGTCAAGAAGCCTGTTTTTTGTAGGACCTTCGGCAGAATTTATTTCGCCTAAATGCTCGGGTTTACCCAAGATTTGATCAAAAACCCCTTTTAAAACCCTGTTACGCTTGAATATATTTGAAGGAGTAACATTGTTTTGAGCTTTTATTATAACACCTTTTTCATCATCAAAAGTAAGTTTCAAATCACCGAAATATTCACCGTCTTTGCCTGCTTGAGTAATAATTACGGGTTCATTTGATTTTGAATACAAGAGGTTTTTACCTTCTTCAATACCTTTAATCAAATCGTGCGTATGACCGCCTATAATTACGTCAATACCCGAAGTATTTTGCGCAATATGTTTATCTTTGGTTAATCCGCAATGTGAAAGAAGAATTACTTTATTAATACCTTGTTTTTTATATTCATCAATCTGTTTTTGAAGTTCCGAAAGAGTTTTGTCAAAATCATCTATCCCGATTTGTTTTCTTGAATCGTTATCTCTTATTCTTTCATGCAAATCAGGAGGAGCAAGCCCTATTATTGCGTATTTATGCCCGTTCTTTTCGATAACAAAAGATTTTTCAATAATATTTTCAAGCGGATTTCCTTTAGGGATTTGCAAATTCATACCCAAACTTTTGAATTTGGCATTTTCTTTTGCCTTTGCAATTTCGGAAGGGTTCGCATCATACTCGTGGTTTCCGTCAGAAGTAGCTTCTACACCGATTCCGTTCATATAAGTATTTGCTGCTTTTACAAGATTTAAATCCGCACCTGCGGAAATATCACCCGCAGAAAGAACAAATCTGTCAGCTGTTGAATTTTGGTTTTTGTGGTCGTACATCTCTTTTGCGCTGTAAATTCTTGCCATGTTACCAATACGACCGTGAATATCATTTATATAAAAAATATCAGTTTCAACCGTTTTTGAGGGAGCGGAATATTTTGGAGGATTTTGGTTATTACTCCGAACATTTTGATAACCGTATCTGTTTACCGCATTTATAATTAAGTTCATTTTTCCGCCTTTTTAAATATTAAACTTCATCAAAAAAATTTTTGCTATTATTTCTCAACAATATTAATTTACGTTAAGCAGCTCGACGCATGCGTTTCATTTCTTTGTAATTTTTCAGACCTTCAGCCCAATTTTCCGTAACTTTCATTTCGTTTTGAACTACTGCCTGCGGGAATGTTGCATGGTGAATTTTCGGGAGCAAATAGTCCTCCGAATACTCTATCGGTTTAGAAACTCCGTCATCGGTGTCGTTGCAAATCAAATACATTTTGCCGTTTTTATCAAATCTGGCACCAATAATCGTGATTTCATGACCGTTTATAATAATATTGTTTGAATCAACCTGAGTATAGCCGATTATTATATTTTCACCCATATTAAGCGCATCAATAATCTGTTTTTTCATTGTATTAAAATCGGTTTCATAGCCGACAAGCCTTGCGTTCTCGTCAACCGTTTGATAGGTAACGGAAACCTTATTTTTATCGTCAACGACAGATTCCGTGAAAGTTTTTTCAAACTCAATCAATCCTTTATCGTTTTGATTGAATTTTCCGCCCCGTTTGTCGGTTAATGTGTCATAAGACTGCTGAGAACCAACCTGCATAAATGTAGATTGCATCAAGACGTCAAGAGATGAACGCTCAAGCCTGTCACGATCTACCGTTTGAATATGCGCTCTGACTATTGCGTTTTTATCGGGGGCAAATTTCAATTCGGCTCTGTCAAAATCTTTTGCGGTGTAAGGAATTTCGAAAGCATTCAAAAGCCATATAGCATCAAGAGTATTATCCGCAAGATTTGAAAGTTTTATTGTTTTGTTTACTGACATTTCGGGTGAACTTAACCCTTGCGCAAATCTTGCAAATTCGGCAGGGTGCTTGTGCGCAAGACTAAACTCAATACTTGCGGCAGGGCAAGTTCCCGAATGCTCAACATTTACGTCCTGACCGTTTTCAAGAGCCGAAACGCTTTCTTTGTACACTTTGGGAATATCTCCGAACTGCTGAGTTATAATGTGCGGATCGGAAATTGCCTCAACTGTTTCTTTCAGCAATACCTGAGCATTCAACCCTTGTGCGCGAGGAGTTGTAACAATCTTATACAGGTTATCGAGAGTCGTTGAATTATCGTTTGAATCCGAATTTAATAAAACTCCCGTTTTCAAAAGAGTATTTAAAAGTTTTCGTGTATTCTTATCGGCATTTTGATTTATCGTGTTATATTTGTTAACTTCATCATTGGAAGAAAGCTCCGTCCTGAGGCGCGAAGCCGAAAGCGCAGCATTAAACGGTACATTTGACATAATAGGGTTTGACGTAAAAGCCGTTTTTTGACGTGCCGGTTCTGATTTTTTAACATTTTCGACAGGGGTAGCCTTAGTCGAACCAGGCATGTTATAATTATTATATTGATAACCGTTTACACTGAATGAATACACGATTTGACTCCACTAACCTATTATATTAAAAAATTTGAATCGCTAAAATTTGCTCAATTTCGGTTAAAATATTAAAAAATATTACAGGAATAAATTTTGAAGATAAAACCGCTTAATAAAGACCAAATAATAATTTCAATCGACAGATTAACAAGGTTTAAAGAACCTGAAACAAAGTATTTGAGGGTTTTTAAAGAGATAATACAAAACAATTTGTTGGAGCCGAAATATAAAAAATCCGACCTTGATTTAATGGATTATGAAGAAATAAAAGAACTTGCCGCAAAAATTATTAATATTTCGCTGAATAAATTAACAAATAATGAAAATTTTGATTACGCAATAAATAAAAAACTTGCAGAATATGAAAAATCGGTTTTTAAAGTCGACAAAAACTGCGAAAAACTTCTTGATAACAATATTGATTACAAAAGTATTATAGATATTTTGCCCGAAAATACGGTAAAAAATCTTACGTTTTTAAAATCACTTTCGGGCAATACTAATTTGGCATGCGGATTTCCCGTAAAAAAAGTTTTACTTTGTGAGGGGATTACTGAAGAAATTCTTTTGCCCGTATTTGCAAAACTATGCGGACACGATTTTGACGAACATGGAATTCATGTTATTTCGGCAGGCGGGAAAAATCAGGTTGTAAAATATTTTTATCACTACGCGGAATGTCTGAAAATTCCTGTATTTGTGCTTTTGGATAATGATGCGGTCGAAAATAAAGAGCAAATCATTCCGAAATTAAGACAGATTGATAAAATCCACCTTGTAAAAAGCGGAGAATTTGAGGATTTGCTCCCAAAATCGCTCATTATAAAAACTTTGAATTATTTGACGGAAAATATTTCGGTTGCACCGATTGAAGGTTTGGAAGAAGCTGAGTCAACCGTTGAATTTTTGGAGGAATTTTTCCGCCACAGAGGTTTGCACGAATTTAAAAAAGCCGATTTTGCATTGGCGGTAAAAGAAAATATCTCAAATATAGATGATGTTTCCGGAGAAATTAAGGAAATTATAAAAGAAATCACATTATAAAATAAAGATATAAAGATTATGTAAGGAAATCAAAGTTTAAGTATTTTTTAATTTATAATCATAATATAGATTGGAGATTAAAGATATGGAAACAGTTAACGAAATTCTTACAAAACTTGAAACGGCAGATAACACTACAAAAAATGAGTTGGAAAATGAATTGGTTAGCATCGGAACTTCTGTTGTTCCTCAGTTGGTTGATCAGTTGCAAGTTGTCAGAGGTATCAAAAGAGGCGTTGTCGCAATGACTTTAATCAGACTCGGTGATGCTTCGGTTAAATATCTTGAAAAAGCAGCTCAAGAAAATAAAGATTTTGAATGGGTAGCCGAATATCTTATCAGAGAAATCAAAGGCTCTTTGGCTGCATAAATTTCGGAATTATAAAATACCTTAATATTTCGTGTCATTCAGAGGGCGAAGCCCGTGGAATCCCGAAATATTAAGGTATTTTTATTTATTTGCTTTTATGCTAAAATTTTAACCATGAAGGGGATATTGTTTTATTTAGCCTTATTTTTACTTATATTTATTTATTCTGTCAGTGCAAACGCTTTTGACTACGATTTATGGGCAAGGCTGATTGCAGGCATGGGTGTTATTGACGGCGGACATGTTTTGACACAGGATTTCTTATCTTACACACCCGTTCATACGTGGTGGGATCATGAATGGGGCGCGGGAGTAATTTTTTATGCGTTTTTGAAATATTTCGGAGCATACAGTTTGATTATTTTACAGGCTTTAATGTTTTTCGGAATATTTTTTACCGCCTCAAAAGTTATTAAACTGCGAACCGAAGAAACACCATACAACATTCTTTTTTACTTTTTTGCATTTATGTCGCTTGTTACAAATCTAAATCAGCCTATACGTTGTCACATGTTCAGCTTTTTGCTGTTTACCGTATTTGTTTATATACTCGAAAGAGTTCGCAAAGGTTCGAATAAATTATTATTTTTAATCCCCGTTATCATTTTATTTTGGAATAACATTCATGGCGGAGTGGTTTCGGGACTCGGACTTTTGTTTATGTACGCAGTCGGAGAATTTTTAAACAAAAAACCTTTCAAAAAATATTTAATAACGCTTTTAATATCTTGTGCCGTAATGTTTATAAATCCCTGGGGATTTGACTATATTAAATTTTTGCTTATGGCAAACACAATGCCGCGTCCCGATATTGTTGAATGGTGGGGAATATTTTCACCGTTTCATATGTTCAGGCATTTGGAATTTAAAGCACTTTTCTTAACTTTATTATGTGCGGAAGGTATTTATCTTTTCAAACAAATAAAAACTTTCGGCAAGGAATTTTATCAAAAAGCAGACAAAACAAAATATATAATAATTCTTGCGACTGCTTATCTTGCAATAACCCATGTAAAACTTATGCCGTTTTTCACGATTTCGGCACTGTGTTTTATTTATGAAGATTTTTATGAATTGATAAAAAACATCAAATTTCCCGCATTTAAAGACAAATTGGTTTACGCACTCATTTTTCTGTCGGCAATTTTTACGTTTGCGACAAAAGATTTAAAAATTCCTGTCGGCATGGAAAGATATCCGATAAAAGAAGTTGAATTTGTAAAACAAAACAATCTCAAAGGAAAAATTTTGGTAAATTTCGGATACGGAAGTTATGTTTCGTACAAACTTTATCCGAACAATTTGATTTATATGGACGGCAGGTATGAGGAAGTTTATCCCGATTATATGGTTCCGATAATCAAGCAATTTTTCCTTGTAACCCCGACTTGGAAAACCGTTTTTGAATATTTTCCGCCGGATATTATGATTATAGAAAATACTTATCCCGTTTACGAAGTTTTGAAAAAATCAAAAGAATGGAAAGTTGTTTATGAGGGTGAAAATTTCGGAGTATTTTTGCCTTCAAAACTTGCGGATAAAAATTTTGTACAACCGACTAATGATATTAACTATTACAGGAATAATCTGTTTACTACGGACATAAAATTTTGATTATAGTATAATCAATTTATGAATAAGAAATATACATGCCTTTTCGGAGGCGGAGCGATACGAGGTGTTTCGTATATCGGAACAATAAAAGCGTTTGAGGATTTCGGGATAGAATCCGATACTTTGGGCGGGTCATCGGTAGGTTCAATATTCGCAACGCTTTTGGCAGTAGGGTATAAAGCAGATGAACTCAAAGAAATATTTTCAAAAGTAAATTTTAACCTTTTTAAAGATATTTCTCTCGGTTTAGGCCCGATTTTTGCATTTAGTAAGGGGGAAGTTTTTCTTGACTGGATAAGAGAACTTATTGAAAAAAAATTCTATGGTGATGACTACAAAAAAGGTTCAAACAGGGCTGTTACATTTAATGATATAGAAAAAGATCTCGTTGTAATCACAACCGACCTTGCAAATTTTAAATGCAAAGAATTTTCCCGATATGAAACACCCGATTACGAAATTGCATCTGCAATAAGAATTTCCTGTTGTATGCCTGGATTGATGAAACCTATTGAGTACAACAACACTTTGCTTGTTGACGGTGATTTGCAAAAAAGCTGGCCTATGTGGAAACTTTCAAAAACACTGCAAAACAGTGAGGACAGAATCCTTGAACTCAGACTTGAAGGATACTATGAAGGTAATGATATTTCGGGCATAGATTATGCTAACGCTGTCTACAGTTGTATGACCGCAATGTCAACCTCTTTTGTTACCGATATTTACGGGAACAAGGATAAATTTGATTATATCGTTTTAAATACGGGCGACATAGTAATTGTAGATTTTAATATAGGAGAGGATAAACGTAACGAACTCATAGCATCAGGCTACAAGCAAACAATGGACTACTTCCTGAAAACCCTTCCGCAAAAAAAATTGAAATTGAAAAAGTGCTATGAAAATATAAGTTCTCATACAACCAAAATCCAAAAATTTATAAAAACAAATAATATTTTTAAAGCAAAAGTTTGCTTGGGTGATTTGTTTATCGACCTTTCCGACTGCACAAGAATAATGGATTTGTACGACTTGAATGACTTGAAAGATTTTAAAGATTTATTTCTTGCAAACATCAAATATCCTGCGCTTTTCGGCAAAGTAACCCTAAAAAATCACAAACTCCTTGAAACAAAAATCGAACAATTAAACAAACAAATAAGTGAAAAATTGTCCGAATTAAACGAATATTTGCAAATTTGCCAAAATTATTGACAACTCGGCAGGTTTTATATATTATTAAACAGTAAGCCTTGATGGCAAGGACTCCCTCGGTTCGATTGAGTATCGAAACGAGAGGAGGGGAGAGTAGACGCCGTCTACCGAGTCCGCCAAGGCACATGACAATTAAATATCAAGCCTTGATGGCAAGGACTCCCTCGGTTTGATTGAGTATCAAAACGAGAGGAGGGGAGAGTAGACGCCGTCTACCGAGTCCGCCAAGGCACATGACAATTAAATATCAAGCCTTGATGGCGGAATCGGTAGACGCGTCGGACTTAAAATCCGGTTGGAGTTAAATCCAGTGCCAGTTCAAGTCTGGCTCAGGGCAATCTTTTAAAAGAATCTCTATATGAGGTTCTTTTTTTGTTAATTTTTGTAAACAAAAATTTTGTATCGGGCAAATATTTAATACATATATACTTTATATATATAACGAGAGAAGTATTATGGTCGATTCAGTAAATACACAAAAAACAACGTTTTTTAAAAGAGTTGGAAACTTTTTTAAGAAAAACAGCAATACCATTGGAAGAGCCTTGTGGACACTCGGCGATACCGCTATGGACATTTCAATGACAGGTGTCAAAATGAGTGCGATGGAAGCCATGCTGAAACAAGGCAACATTTGGAGCTGTGGCGGATACGGTTGTTTTGGCGGTTATGGCGGATACACTCAGGGCTATAATATTCCTTGGTTTGCTCAGGCTGATCCTATGGGATTGACGGGTTGGATGGGAACTCCCGGTTATGCAAACTCTTATCTTTCCCAACAAGGTATTGAAAACGCTTATATGTACGGAGCTATTCTGAGAGCGCAGGGAGGCAATCAGAATTTGTCGCCTTACGCTCAATTAAACCAATATCAACAATTACAACAACTACAACAAAACATACCGCAAAAAATGGATTACAAAGCATCAAAAATTGATGCAGATCAGGAAACCGAAACAGGTAAAAACCTTGATACTGCGACCAATGAGCTTGTTAACGAAAAAGGCGAAGCGGTTGACGGAAAAGCCGTAAGCCTCGGAGATTATTCCAATGCCGAAACTTACAAACAAAATCTCATAGATAAAGCAAAATCATATACAGCACACATTGCAGGCACATATAAAGGCGAAAAAGCTGAAGGGCTTGTAACAAAAGAACAATTTATCAATTCGGAACTTGATAAAAAAGAATTTAAAAACGAAACCGAAAAACAACAGTTCAAACAATATTTGGAAATTGCATTTTCAAAAATAGATATGAACGGTGATACCAAATTGGATTACACCGAATACGCGGCAATGCTTGCAACATTTGATCAGGAATACGGTTCTACACAACAAAGAGATCATGACGGCAAAATAAGTTCAACGGATTATGCAAAATGGAACAAAGCAATGGTTAACACTCAATCTTACGAATTTGACAATGCTATCAGAGAAAACCGAAACATGTTGTTTAAAAAGCAGTCATAACTGTTGTATCAAAATTTTTCCAATCAAAAGACTTGTCGCAATCGGCAAGTTTTTTGCTATCAATATTAATTAAATCAGAATAAATTCTTTCAAAATTTTCATCGGCATTCATTGATATAAGCGGGATACCTGCAGATTTTGCCAACTGTTCAACTTTTATATCGTAATTAATTGCGCAGGTTTTTACACCTGCTTTCAACGCAACAAGAATTGAGTGAAACCTCATAGCAATCAAATATTCGAGTTCGGAAATTTTTTCCGTAATATTTGTATTAATAACCGAAATTTGTATTTCAGGATTTATATTAAGCAAAATATTTTCAAATTTTTTACAAACATCATAATCCAAACTGTCTTGCAGTGAAAAGATTTCTACATTTTTATCCGAAAATTTTGCGTTTATGAAAAGAGCCAATTTTTGAAGAAAGTTAGTGTCGAGAGTTTTAAAATCTCTTAATTGCACTCCGAGCGTCCCTTTACAATCTTTTTTTTCAACTTCAAGAGAATATACGGGGTCACACACCAAATCCGCATTAATTCCCCATTTTTGCAGAATTTCAAGGCTGTTTTTATCCCGAACCGAAACATACGAGCAAAGTTTCAAAAGATTTTTTACTATAATTTGAGATACTTTGCGGTTAAGCGGGCCTATTCCTTGAGCAAAAATAACGACTTTCCTGTTGAACAAAAGTCCGAGAGAAATTATAAAGGCATAATAAACGAGGCTTTTTAAACTCGTAACGTCCTGCAAAAGACTTCCACCGCCCGAAATTAACAAATCGCATTTTTTAATTTCGTCAATAACGGTTTTTATATCAAAACTGTTTACGGCTCTGACATTATGGTATTTTTCGGTGTAATCAACATTACCTGACAGCACCGTAACATCAAATTTCAATGCGTTCAAATGCTTTGTCAAAACCGACAAAACCGCTTCATCACCGAAATTTTTAAACCCGTAATAACCCGAAATGAGAACCTTAGCCATTATTACCTCTGTAAATCGAATATACTTCGTCTTTGTAGGGAATTGATTTTATGGCTCCAATACTTTTTGCCTGCAATCCTGCAACAATAGCCGCAAATCTGACGGCTTCGGGATAATTAAATCCGTGAGTAAGCGCATGCAAAAATCCGCCGTTAAAAGCGTCACCCGAACAGGTTGTATCAATATAATCATTTGTATAGAATTCCGTAAAAATTATATTTCCTTTATAGCCCGTATAATATCCTTTTTGTTCAATAGATTTCAAAACAACGGTTTGAATACCCATATCCCAAAGTTTTTTGATAATATTTTCGGGCGACTCTATTTCAAGAATATTAAGAGTATCATGTTTCGTACTCATAAACATAATATCAATATCCGAACTTATTCTGAAGAAATTTTCTTCTGCAGATTCTTTTGTCATAATTGCCGAGTGAAAATTCGGATCATAAGCCGTCAAAACACCCGCCTCTTTGGCACTCTTAAATCCGAACGCAACGGCTTCCGCAGCAGAAGCCGAAAGAGATTGTGTAATTCCCGATGCATAAAAAACTTTTGCATTTTCGATATATTCTTTGTTTATATCTTCAAGCGAAAGTTTTGAGGGTGCTATTTTTTTTCTGTAATAGAGAATTTCTTTTTCATCAACGGAAGGACGGGCAATAATATACACCCCGTTCGGTTCGTCAGAAAATTTTACCTGCGAAATGTCAAGCCCTTCATTTTTCCAACTGTCAAGCAAAAAGTTTTTAAACGGATCGTTTCCGACGCGAGTAATAAATCCGACTTTTGAGCCTGAACGCAATGCCGCAATTCCTGCAGCAAGAGCATCTCCGCCGTAATATTTATAAAGACAACCTGCATCTGACAATTTTGCATTTGCCGAAAGTTCAACCAAACATTCACCGATTGTAACTATATCGAGTTTTTCTTCCATATTAATTTCCTAATTCATATATAATTTTTTCGGCACGTTTAGTGATCTCATCAAAAGAATATCCTTCATAAAAATCACGTCCGATACCGACAACTTTTGCACCTGCCGATATATAATCTTTTACTTCGTCAAGTTTGACGTTACCCGAAGGCATTATATTCAAAAACGGCATGGGTCTTAAAATATTTTCAACATACATTGAACCGCCCATTGCGGTAATAGGATAAATTTTAATCAAAGAAATACGGGCTTTCCACGCAGTATAAGCCTCATTTGCGGTAGAAGTTCCCGCAATAAAGGGAATTTCTTTATCTTTGGAAAGTTTTACCAAATTCATTGAAAAAACGGGGGATGATAAAATTTTTGCACCCGATGCAATAGCCGTCTCAGCCTGCATAGAAGTAATAATTCCGCCGGCACAAACAGCTGAAAATTCGCTTATTTTCTCTATTGTTTCAAACATTGCAGGAGAATCCGCAACAATTTCCATAACTTTTATACCGCCCTGTACCAACGCTTTTGCAATATCTAAGGTTACCTCAGGGGTTTTATTTCTGATTATCGGGCAAATTTTTTCACCTGCCAAAAGTTTAATTAAATTTTCCGTCATAAACTATCCTTTTTTTTAAATTTATTATATCATAAAACTGAGGGATAAGATGAAAATATTTAAAGGGAAATCATTTTTTTTCAAAACCGTATTGATACAGTTTTTTTTAGTACTTGTTATATCGTTTGTATCAATAGTTTTTTGGGAAAATCCGATTTCCGATACAATTATCAATAATATACCCGCAACAAAAACCGGCTCAAACGACATTAACCTCGTTATGATTGACGACAAATCGACAACCGAATACCGCTGGCCTTGGCAAAGAACGTTGTATGCGGATATTTTTGAATATTTTAATAAATATACGAATGCAAAAGTTATTGTATTTGACATCCTTATAGATTCTCAAGACAAACTTTATCCCGAATCCGACAAAAGGTTTTTTGACACAATAAAACAATCCCCGAATACTGTTACGGCATTTATGGCTAATATGTCAGGGAACAGTACCCCAACAGATTACGAAAAAGAATTTAACAATAAATTTTTGGTTGATATTGAAAATTTTTCTAAAATAAATCAGTCACAAACAGGTTTATTTAAAAATCTGACTGTTTTTCCGAAAGATTATTTTAACGCACTAAAATATACGGGAGCGGTAAATTTGAGACTTACTCCGACAGACGGAAAACTCAGAACCGCTTATGATTTGATAAAATACGGCGACAATCTCTATCCGTCGATTTCTCTGCGCGCTTATATGCTTGCAAACAATTCCCAAAAGCTCACACTGACGGACAATTTTATTACCGCAGAAAATACCGACTTAAAAATTCCTGTCAGCTCACTTGATTTTGGAAACGTACAGCATAAAATCAAATTTTACAAAATGATGCCGGACAGTATTTATTCACACAAACACTACTCCGCATCAGATATTATAGCCTCGAACAGACAGATAAAATCGGGACAAAAACCGATTATTGATCCCGAACTTTTTGACGGAAAAATAATTATAATAGGCGCAAATGCCATTAATATTGATGATGCTCTGAATACAACCGTTGCAAGAAGACATCCCGGGGCAGATGTACAGGCAACAATTATTGACAACCTTATTCATAATGAATATTTGCGCAATTTGCCCGATATTTGGAATATTTTGATTATTATATTTGTGAGTATTCTGACTTTTACGCTTATCAGGATGCTTTCTTTTATACCGTCTTTGTTGTCTTTGCTTGCGGCTGCAATAATTTATTTTGTCATTTGCGTAGCAATGTTTAATAATAATATTACTCCGCTTGTAATCACTCCGCTTGCGGTTCAAATCAGTACAATGGTTTTCGGGTATTCATACAGATTTATTTTGGAAGGAAAAAACAAAGAAAAAATCCAAAATGCAATGGGCAAATATCTTTCGCAAGATATTATGCAAAATGTTGTTCAAAACATTGACGATATAAAATTGGGTGGTAAAAAAGCCGTTGTAACCGTACTTTTTGCGGATATAAGAGGATTTACGAGTATGAGTGAAAAAATGACGGCAGAAGAAGTTTCGGTTATTTTGAACGAATATTTTTCTGAAATGGAACCGATAATTACGAAGTATAACGGGGTTATAAACAAGTTTATCGGCGACGCGGTTATGGCGATTTTCGGCGAACCGGTTCAGGATATTCATCACCCTCAAAACGCGGTTAAATGTGCGGTTGAGATGCTTAAAAAAGTCGATATGCTGAGAGATAAATGGCTTGAGGAAGGCAAACCGAAAATTGAAATTGGTGTAGGAATCAATACGGGTGAAGCATTTGTCGGAAATATCGGTTCGGAAAAACGCTTGGAATATACGGTTATCGGTGATACGGTCAATATTGCAAGCCGAATTGAAAGCTATAACAAGGTTTACAAGACAAATTTGCTTATCAGTGCGTCAACTTATGCCCACGTAAATGATATAGCAGATGTTATAAAGATCGCAGATGTCACAATACGCGGTAAATCCCAAAAAATGGACATCTACGAAGTTATGAAACTAAATTTCTAAATTTTTGAACATAAAAAGCTCGTAAGGTTCGTATTCAAGCGCTTTTGCTAATTTTTCCACCACATCAAGTGTCGGTGATGCTTTAAATGCCTCTATTTGCGATAGGGTGGTTCTGCCTATCCCTGCTAATTCAGCTAACTGCTCCTGCGAATATCTCTTTTTCACTCTTTCAAATCTAATTCTTGTTGCAAATTTTTTTGCTAATGTCAATAAATCATTCATACCGACGTTATTATAACCTCTTGACGTTTTTACGACAATACGTTATAATGTTAATATAGATGTAAATAAATGCATATAGACTTATTAACGGAAAGAGAGGAAACATGAACAAAAGATTTTTCGGGTTTACTTTAGCGGAAGTCCTAATCACCCTCGGAATTATCGGTGTCGTCGCAGCAGTAAGCATGCCGATTTTGATTCAAAATGTCAATGAACGGGTTAATTCCGAACGCGAGGCGAACATTGCTTTCAAAATTAATCAGGCAATGGAAAAGATGAGAGCGTTGGGACTTTTGAATGCAAGTTACGGAACAACCGAGGCGTTTGTAGATGAACTTCAAAACCATTTGAAGATTGCTAAACGTTGCGATAGCGCACACATTGCAGAATGTTGGCCTACTGCAAAAGTAATTGATACAACAGGAAAAGAATATGACGTAAGTGATGCAAAAACAGGTAAAGATTTGCAGTTTAAAGACAGAACAACACCTAATGTAGGTCTTGTTCTTGCAGACGGAGCTGCCATAATTCTTAATTATGATCAAAATGCACCAACCTTTGATGTAGGTGATGCGATATCCGCATCAAAAGATGCAGTAGGCGGGAAATTTTATACAACGAACTTAACCGCAGGACTTGCTTATGTAACAGATGTCAACGGTAGAAAAGGCCCTAACAGTCAAGAAGAAGGAAAGAAAAACGACATCAGAAGTTTCAACGGAGCAAAATTCGGAACAGGTTGCGCGGGTAAAATGTCAAGTGGTGACAAGTGTGTTTACCAGGTAGCATCAGCGGGATATGTAAACTGTGCAGATACAACAAGTGATGACTATACAAAATACTGCGGACCGCACCCGTCCGGATACACAACCGACTACTGGGCAGGTGCAAAGAAAGCATGCGAAAGCATGGACATGAAATTGCCTGAAGAAAGTGACCTTGTGAGTCTCATGAAAAACGAAACCTGGGAAGGCAAACCTACATACGTCTGGTTCTGGTCGTCCACGGAGCGCTCCGACCTTCCTCAGGACCGCGCGAGGATCGTACTCTACGATGGCAGTACGTCCAACGACACCAAGAATGCCAGCTATCTCGTGGTTGTGTGTGTAGGTAAATAGTCTTTTGGGGCTAAAGCCCAAAAAGGATGTATGGATGAATAGAGGTATGGAGGTATAGTCTTATGGCTATTCCTCTATTCTTCTAATCCTCTATGCTTCTTTTTTGTCATTCCGTGCTTGACACGGAATCTATCAGTTTGATTTAAAAAATCAACATTAACAGACCCTGAATCGAGTTCAGGGTGACGCGAAGTTAAATATTCAGCATTACGGAAAGCGGTTCGCTTTATAAAGTTCAGCATGACAGTAAAAACGGTATTGAAACTTTTTGTCGTTATTAATCCCCCCGCTAATCCTCGATTTTCGACAAAACAATAGCATTGGAAAGCGGAATTCCGCCTCGTTGCGCAGGATTATTCACAACCCTGCCGTTTACATACATTACGGTTGAACCTCCGCCGTCAAGGTTAATTGCATTTGTACAACCGATTGATTTCATAAAATTTGCAAGTTCCATCAAAGTCATTCCGACAGAACTTCCCTCCCTGCCGTCCACCGCGACAAGAACAAGGTTGTTATCCGCCGTATAACCTATTGCACTGCGCGGATTTCTTCCTCCTATCGCACCGAGTTTTTGAGCGGTCATATCAACAAAAACCTCACTGTCCTTAACCAAATAAGGCCCACCGCTGATTATATGCCGTACATTTTTCCATTCGGGATTTGTACTTACAGTAAGTTTTGCGTCTTTTTTCTCCAAAAGCGGTTCTAAAACCGACTTCGGACCCGAAATTACATATCCGTTTTCGGGGATTTCAATAGGGTTTGCTGATGCCTTCACAATAACACCGTCCTCAACCAAAAGTCCCATACCGTATTTTGGAGCATAAGGCGAAAACCGTCCCCATTCCTTCGTATAAACCAAAACATAAGTAGAAAGCATTCTCGGCTGGTTTATATTATCAACTTTTATAGTTTGTCCGCTTCCTTTGATTTCTGCATTAAGCTGAACGCGCGCAATATCAAACCCGTTATCAAAAATTCCCAATGCAACTCTGTCATAAACAGGCCCAGTATAAAGTTTTTTGTCAATCATCAGCGTACCGAGCGGAACTCCCGTTTGGGGCTTAAAATAAGTACCGTTCAGGGCAACAACCGCATTGGAATTTTTCGCAATCGTTGATATCGACCTTCTGCTTTTCAATGTCGAATCAGAAGAAAGCGCGGGAGTAAGTTCCAAATTCTTTGCCAACTTCAAATCAGCTTCCACAACATTAATTTTTACGGGTCTGCCGTTATAATACTTCGTAAGTTTAATATGCTTTACACCCTCATCTACATCATAAATAACAGCCTTCGGATATTTTTGCCTAACCAGCGTATCAAAATTTTTCGCTCGAATTTCGGGAGAAATTTCATTCAAAATCCTCTGCTTTATCTGCCCCGTATCAAAGTCAGGAGCCGTCACCTGTGCAATCTTTTCGGCACGAATAGGCGACAGACCCTGACACAAAATTAAAACCCCGATGATTGAAACATTTACCGCCGTTTCAATCATCTTTTTATAATCTTTTTCATTAAAAATCAACGTATCCATAACGTCACCTTATATTAGTAACCGGATACCTTTTTGATTAAAGAGTGGGGTGGGGAATAACACTCGTCAGAGATTGCAATATCTCCTACTACTATTGTAACATATTTTAACACAAACCTCAATCCTTTTCGCATGCTTATTTACAAAACTAAATAAGGTAAAACTGACACTAAATCATACGTTTGGGCGACATTCAAACAGGTAAAATATGATATTTTATAATAAAAGGAGAAATTTATGAGCAAATTTGAATTTAATCTTTCGATGGAAGAACTTGAAAAACGCACACACAAAGACTATTTAATGACAAAAAAAATGCTGAAAGCTGATGCACCCGAATATATCGAACTTGCACAGGGAGATAAAGACGCACTCAAGCACCTTGTCAAAGCTGCGTATATTTTGGAAAGAATTAATATGCAGATTGATTGTCACCACAACCTTGCGTTCAAAGAATTTCTTGAAGAAGAAATTAAAAACGGCAACAAACAGGCTGAACTGACAAAAATCCTTTTTGATGCACAAAAAGGTATTAACGCGATTGATACAATGTCAAACAAAATCAACCTTGCAAAAGGCATTGACGAAAAATTAGGAAAAGGGGTTTATCCCGAAGACTTGTCGGTGGAAGAATTTCACTCAATTTTGACCAAAATGATTAACGAAGGCAAAATCGAAGAAGTTAAAAATATATTGACAGCGCGTTCGGTTGTCGAACGCAAGGGTGATGAACTTGTCGGCATTGATTATATAGTAAAATTCAAAGAAGATTTCACAAAAATGGCTGACGAAATAGAAATCGCTTCGGCACTCTCAACAAACGCGGATTTCAACGAATACTTACAACTCCAAAATACTGCACTCAGAATAGCAGACCCGACACTTGACGCTTATGCGGATAAAAAATGGGCAACTTTACAGGATACACCGCTTGAGTTTACGATTACAAGAGAAAATTATGAAGATGAAATGACGGGTACGATTGCCGAAAATAAAGAACTGTCGGAACTTTTGGAAAAACATGGCATAACCCCGACACCTAAAGATTTTTTGGGCGGACGTGTCGGAATCGTAAACAAAAAAGGGACAGAGGCTCTTATGGCTATAAAAAAATATCTCCCGATACTTGCGGAAAATATGCCGTTTGCAGATGAATACGAACAAAATATCAAACCCGACAGATTGTCCGAAAACAAAGTAAGTCAAACAATGGTTGACGTTGATTTGGTTGCGGTTACGGGTGATGTCGGAGCGTACAGAGGCGGAATTACACTCGCGGAAAACCTCCCCAATGATGACAAACTTTCTTTAAAAATCGGAGGAGGCAGACGAAATGTTTATCACAGACAAATTCGTTTTATCAGCGATATGAAAAAATTACAGGAAAGATTGGACGCGATTTTAGACAAAGAACAACATCAATATTATCTTGATGAGGCAGATCATTGGTTTACGATAGGACATGAAAATGCTCATTCTCTCGGACCTAAAAAGGCTTGCGAAACTTTAGGTAAATACAGAAATATTATCGAAGAAAACAAAGCCGATATGGGTTCTTTGGCATTTGTCGATTTGTTGACGGAATTAGGTATGTATACGGAAGAACAACGTAAACAAATTATTGTGACAACCGTTGCGGATAACTTCCTCAAATCCAAACCGACAATGAGTCAGGCACACAGAGTCAGAACGGTTATGCAAAACAAATATTTTGCGGAACGCGGAGCTTACGATATTATTGACGGTAAAATCCGCGTTAATATTGATAAAGTTGTTCCGATTGCAAAAGAAATGCTTGCGGAAATCATCAGAATACAGATTGACGGAGATTTTGACAAAGCCGAAAAATATGTTCTTGATAACTTTGTTTGGACGGAGAATATGGAACTAATCGCACAAAAACTCCAAAAGATAAACAAAACCCTAAACGGCAGAACAGAATCGGAGTTAGCGGAGAAATTGTTGAAAGAATAATATCTTACAAATAAAACCCTCTTTTGAGGGTTTTATTTTACTTTAAACGGGTAATCCTTAGGAATTTTCCAACCGTTTTGCATTATGTACATAGTGCAAAAATTCGGAACTCTGTTACCGTTTTCTTTGCAAGGATAAAACCCTTCTTTTAAATCTCCTACTGTTCCGTTCCAATGGTATGCATACGGCATAAAACCCTTTCTATAGTGGGGATTTTTTTCATTAGCTTTGTTTGTAAATTCAGTAGTTGGATTAAAATAGAATGTGAATAACGTTATTCCTGTATTTACCTTTTTTGTTTCATTTAATGATTTAACAGTAAAGTTTTTTCCGTTTGGATAGTAAAAATACTCACTTCCACCTATTTTCTTCGCAAGTATACTGCCGTCAGGAAAATAGATAATATTGTAGGTAGATCCATTTTCTACATTTTCTGTTTTTAAAACTTCAATATATGGTGCAAAATATTTTTCCCAAAAATCAGGATCAGAATAATCCCACAACTCTTTTGCCCCATAATCAGCCTCTGCTCTTTGGATTGCCTGGTTCATTACCGAATAAATCTTTTGCAATCTCGTTTCCACAATACGATCTTTATAAGACTGAATAAGTGTCGGTATTGTTATTGCAGATACAACTCCAATTATGCCGATAGTTATCAAAACCTCAGCTAAAGTGAACCCTTTAAAATCTTTCATAAAATTTACTCCTTATAAATTGGCTCTACATGTATAATTATACCATAAAACTTTAAAAATACTCATAGAATTGTCAAAATTTCTTGATATATCTTAATATATGGGAACAAAATTTAGCAAAGTCTTTCATAAGAAATTCGGTCAAAAGGTACGTGAACTTAGGAAGGAAAGAGGTTTGACGCAGGAACAGTTGAGCCTCGAAATTGATACGGATAATTCATACATTTCAAATATCGAAAATGCGAGGTACGACATACCGCTTTCACGCATCAGAATGATTGCAAAGGCTTTACAGATAGATATACGTGAATTGTTTAACTTTAAATAAAGTTGATTTTATGGTAGACTCATTTGGAGGAGATTAGCATGGAATTTATAAACACAATTTTAGAATTTTTGATACATTTTATACAGCACATAATTTCAACAATGGGATTTTGGGGGATAAGTCTTTTGATGGCGATTGAATCCTGCAACATTCCCTTACCAAGTGAGGCGATTTTACCGTTCGCGGGAATTATGGTAAACAAAGGGCTTATTAATTTCCACGTAGCGGCTATTGCGGGAGCTTTCGGCTGTGTATTGGGTTCAATCCCGTCATACTATCTCGGATTTTTCGGCGGAAGAAAGTTTGTTGAAAAATACGGAAAATATTTTTTAATTTCGCATAAAGACCTTGACGAAGCGGACAAATGGGTTCAAAAATACGGCGATTGGGCATTTTTCTTATGCAGAATGCTCCCTGTTGTAAGAACTTTCATCTCACTACCCGCAGGAATTTTAAGAGCAAAGAAAAGAGTATTTTTCACATTGACATTTTTAGGCTCATTGATTTGGAGCTACGTCCTTGTTTATGTCGGAGTAAAAATGGGCGAAAACATGGACGCATTCAAACACCTTTGGCACAAATTCGATATTGCTATCGTTTCAATCTGCGCAGTATTAGGTGTTTTATATATTTACAAACACGTTAAACACTTGAAAGAATCTTAAAATTTTTATATATCAATACAAATTAACACTCTTTTACAATAATTTTATAATAGCCGAGCCGAATAACAAGACCCCGACTATTATCGCGGTGACTGTCGCAAACATAACCGCACCTGCGGAGATATCCTTTGCCATTCCGACAAGTCGGGAATACTTGTTATGAAAAACCGCGTCAAGCGAAAACTCAACAGCAGAATTTAACATCTCGGAAACTATCACAAACGCTATTGTCAAAAGCAATATACACATTCTCTCCAACGAGAAATTAAGCAAATATGCCATTGCCATTACAACCATTGCAACGCACACATGAACCCTGATATTTACTTCCGACTTTAAAACAATGCGCATACCTTTTCGCGCATTCTTGAATGTATTTGAAAATCCTTGTTGTTTAAATTTTGACATACTCCAACGCTCTGTTTTGTAATTCAATAATAAAATTATATTCTTCCATGGTTTGATGGTCAAATCCTAAAAGGTGTAAAATCCCGTGGCTTATCAAAAACGCAAGCTCATGTTCTTTTGTAACCCCTTTTTTGTCAGCTTCCTCAATAACCTTATCCAATGCTATTATAATTTCGCCCAAATTAATTTCACCGTCAAAAACAAACCTGTCGTCGCTATCGGCAAATATAGCAAAGGTGATAATATCTGCGGGATAATCCTTTTCACGATATTCTCTGTTAATTTCATGAGTTTTTTTACTGTCACAATACAAAATATCAAACGAAATTTTGTCGTAATCAAAACCTTTCAAGCAAGATTTTTCCTCAATCTCGGAAAGATAAAATTTCAAAATTTTTTTTGCTATTCCAATAAAAAATTTTTCGTCAATCTTCCAATCTTCATAAATATTTTCACTTATTACAAGGATATCATTCATTGTTTTGATTTCCTTCTTCAAGCTGCTTAATTTTGTTTTCCAAATCTTCATCAAGAAGTTTTGCGGGCATATTTATTTTCTTAAATTCGTCAGGAAGATTTTCCTGATATTTAATTCTGTTATGCTGCATTCCGCGCAAAATTCTGGAGAAAGTTGCAGCGATTGTTTTGATATCCTTCAAAGTCAAAGGACTGTCTGAAAGTTGACCGTCATTAAGTCTTTCAACAATGATTTTGTCAATCATGTTGTCAATTTCTTCGGTTGTCGGATTTTTCAAAGAACGAACCGCAGATTCAACCGCATCGGCAATCATCAAAATTGCGGTTTCTTTCATATCTGGTTTCGGCCCTGTATAACGGAATTGTTCTTCTTTTACGTTATCCGCACCTTCTTCTTTTACGGCCTGATTGTAAAAATAACTTGCCAAACCTTCTCCGTGGTGTTGAAGTATAAAGTTTTGAATAACAGGCGGCAAACGGTATTCTTTCGCAATTTCAACCCCGTCTTTAGGGTGAGCGGTAATAATCATTTTGCTGATACGAGGTGTAAATTTGTTATGCGGATTTTCTATTAAGAAATAAGATTGATTTTCAACGAAAAACAGAGGACGTTTAAGTTTTCCGATATCGTGATACAAAGCTCCTACACGTGCCAAAATCGGATCGGCACCGATAGCCTCCGCAGCGGCTTCACATAGGTTTGAAACCATAAGACTGTGGTGATAAGTTCCCGGAGCGTCCATTTGCAGGCGCTTCAAAAGTTTCTGGTTATGATCGCCCAATTCCGCAAGTCCGTATGGAGTAATTATTTTAAACAGACTTTCAAACAAAGGCAAAGAACCTGATGCCAAAATTGCACTGATTAATCCGTTTATAAAAATATACGCACAATCTTTCAAAATTAAAACGTTACTGACTTCAATAAGGCATTTTTCCAAAATATAAATGCTTAACACAATTAAAACACCTGCAACACCGATATTAAATCCGGTTTTAATCAAATCAACCCTTTCGGCATACCTGATTTGCGACACGGCTACCGATGCCAAAATACTCAACAATAAAAAAGCAACAAGATATTGAATATTATACTGATACCCGACGGACATAACCGAAAGCAAAACAATCGAAGCAACAAAAGCTATACGCGGGTTTGTAAATATTGCGATTAATATTAAAAATGCAGGAACAGGCAATATATAAGGAGAAGTTCCCGTTGGAACAACCACACCCGTCAAAGCCATCAACATAGACAAAAATGCGATTATTGAAAGATATTTCGGCTGTAAAAACTCTTTTTCAAAATATTTCATATAAGCCAAGAACAAAAATGTTCCGATAAACACGATTACGAATATCGCGGCAAGCCCATGCCCGTTAAGTTCATAGACATTGTATCCCGCCTGCCTTAAAGCATCACGTTTTAACCTCGTAACAGGTTCGCCTTCAAAAAGGATTTTATCCCCTTTTTGGAAAACAACTTCATAAGGCTTTACGGAATTTTGGGCATTTTTACGTTCAATCTCTGTTGCAAACTCATCTACCACGAGATTAGGAACAATTACCTGTTCCAAAAGCGCAGTTATAACGGATACTTGACGTTTTGAAACATTTGAAACAAGATTGCTTACAATAATTCTTTCTAAATTTTCACGTTCATAATCCTTTTCCGTAATCCCTGCACGAAGGATATTTGACAATGTTAAAGTCGATTTGTCAAATGCCTCATTCAAACTGTTATCATCAGCTTTCAAGAGAAAATTCACAATAAAATCACGTTTTGAATTTTCAGTTAAATCCAAAAGAATTTCGATTTCTTCTTTTTTTACATCATCAGAGACATCTTTTTGGCGGATTTTATAAATCGAAGACTGTAATGTTTGAAGATTTGATTTAATAAAATCATCTTCCGCAGGAGCTAAAACCGGCTCAATTTTTTGAGAAGCCTCTTTTCGTCTTTGCTCGGTACGCTTGACATCAACAACGGTCAAAGTTTTTTGAGCAATAACATCACGTTTGCTTATACCGTTTTCTATAATGTTTTGGAAAAAGAAATTTTGAGAAGCAACAATAGCCGTAAACAAAATCGTAAATCCGAAAAATGCCGCGATTTTGTGAACGTTTGACGATTCAAAAAATTCTTTTATGTTTTCTTTTATTTCATTTTTATTCATCAATTTCACCATTTTTTTTCAAATCCTGTAATTTTATACGTTTTTGAATATCTTCAAGTAATTTTCTGTTTATAGAGAACAATTCCGTTAATACGGCAATAACCATAACCTGTACACCCGTTATAAGAAGAATTGCGGACAAAATCAAAGACTGAACATGTCCCGCTCCGCTTGAAAAAATATAAAAATACAAAAAACGTAATCCCAACACCGTACCCAAAAAGAGAAAAAGTCCTGCAAGTATCGCAAAAAATCTGAAAGGACGATAGATGATAAACATTCTAATCATTGTAAACACCGAACGTCTTATGTAATCAAACATGTTTTTCACAAGACGTGACTTTCTCAAATCGGGATTTACTCTTATCGGAACGGATTTTATAACAAGTCCTTTTGCCTTTGCCTGAATAATAGTTTCAAGCGTATATGTATAATTGTCAAATACGTTCAACTGTATTGCCGCACTGCGCGAAAATGCCCTGAAACCGCTCGGAGCATCTTCCACACTTGTGGAACTTATGATACGCATAACGGTAGAACCTGCTTTTTGCAAAAGTTTTTTTAACGGAGAAAAGTGTTTAATCTCTGATACGGGGCGTGCCCCTATAACGATATCAGCTTCACCCGACAAAATCGGTTCAATAAGTTTTTCGATATCGTCGGCACAATACTGATTATCTGCATCAGTATTAACTATTATATCCGCACCGACTTCAAGTGATTTATTCAAACCCGCAACAAATGCTCTTGCCAAACCGCTGTTGTGAGGCATTATTGCAAATGATTTTACTCCGTAAGATTTTGCAACTTCTACCGTATTATCCTTTGAACCGTCATCAATTATGACAACTTCAATTTCATCAATTCCGTTTATATGTTTTGGTAAAGCCTCCAACGTAACGGGAAGGGATTTTTCTTCATTATAACAAGGTATTTGTATAACTAATTTCATAGTAACCTCTTTTTTATTATATAATTAAAGAGGGAATTTGACAAATATGAAAAAAACATTGATATTATCGGGGATAATTTTAGCAGGTCTTATTCTAAGATTAATATTCATAGACAAACCTGACGGACTTTGGAATGACGAATATGTTAGCTATATGATATCGGCAACGCCTTGGAAAGGCTTTGTTAATGCGGTAAAATCTCAATGCCACATGCCTTTGTACTATATTTATCTGAAATTCTTTATGGCAATTTTCGGACAAAGCGATATTCTGTTGAGATTAACTTCCGTTATTGCAGGCATGTTATCAATCCCCGTAATGTATTTTGCAGGGAAAGAAAAAGATGAAAATACGGGAATTTTATGTGCATCACTTTGCGCCATCAGTGCGTTTTTAATCTACTATTCGCAAGAAGTAAGATTGTATTCGCTTTTATTCTTAATTTCTTCGGCATGCCTTTTGTATACAATAAGGTTAATCAAAAATCCGAATAAAAAAAATCTTATTATTTGTGTACTTTTTAATTTTCTTATACTTATTACACACACGATAGGATTTGTATTCGTATTTTTTAACCTGTTATTCATAAGCAAAAATTTATTTAAAAATTATAAAAAAGCCGTAATCGTATTGTGGAGTACAATACTTGCAGGAACTTTTATCGCATCACCGCTTGTAATAAAAATTTTGACAACTCAATCGTTTTCACAATGGTGGGGACATTTTTCGATTTCAAAAATCGGATTTTTGTTTACAGATTATTTTTCACCCGTAATCACAAACCTCACAAATGCCCCCGACAACTTTTTCTATATGCCGATACTTGCACCTTTTATGCTTATACCTGCAATTATTGCCATATTTTGCATAATAAAATCCGTTATAAAAGATAAATTCAATTTCGGATTATTAATGATTGCAATCGGTGTTATTGCAGTACTGACCGTCACGTCAATGACAGGCAAATTGGTATTTATAACAAAATATTCAATAGAAATCTATCCGATTTTAATATTTTTGGCATGCTCGGGTTTAAATTTAACCGAAAATAAAATTGCAAAAAAATCCATGCTGATAATTTATACCGCAATTTCTCTCGGATTTATACTGTTTTTCCCATATTCCGCTCCTAAAATGCACCGTGCTGAAGGACACAAAATCGCAACTGATTTGATAAAAAATACAAATCTAAAAGACGGAGATTTTATCCTCATTGAATACTATAACAAAGATAGATTTGAAAAATATTTTGACTTCTCAAAATATCACGTAATCTCAATAAACAAAGGGAATTTCCACGAATACATGACAGAGTGCATGACATACGCCGATGCATACAAAAACGGAAAAGAGGTTTACAAAAAATTATTTTTGAGTGACAATAACAGTTATCTGCATGCTAAATTGCAGAGTGAAATCTTTGATCGTCTTGGGGAAGGTCAAAGTGTGGTAATGGTAGTTTTAAACAGCGTTTCATTTTACAATCCCGATGAAGTAAAAAATATAGCATCAAACGAAACTCTGTACAAAAAAACACCCTTACTGTTTTTAGTTTTCTCATATTTAAAAAAAGAAACGTTTTACGACTTGTCACAGTTTGCCGTAACTCGCATTGAAAATAAGGGAAAATGGACTGTAGTAAAGTTTACAAAACTTAATAAATAACCTCAAAGAGGTAAAATTAATTTTTGTTTTAGACTTTATATATATATAGAAGGTAGTAGGAATATGATAGACAAGATTAATGCTAATCCGATTGGTGTTCGTTCGTCTTTGAAACCTGCAAATCAGGTAAGTTTTAGAGGCGGCTACACAGAAGCTATTACTGACGGATTGAAACAGGCAAATGCCATCAGAAAAATGAAGTCGATGAAACGTTTTGAAGGTGAAATCGGCGGAATTTTGATTACCGCTTTGGGTACAGGTTTGGTTGCACCGATTTTTATCGGTTTTAACCCGTTTGTAAGAGCTCCTAAAGGTGCATCAGAAGAAGAAAAGCAGGAAGTAAGAAATACAAAGCAATATACGGCAATGCGCCAACCGATTTCGGCTGTCTTGGCTATGTTATTCCAGGCAAGTGTTCAAAAATATATTGATCAAGGCTTAGACAAAGTCTTTAACGACAAAGAACGTGCTAAAAAAGTAAGTATTTACAAAGATCAACAGGATCTTTTGACCGATACGCGCGTTGAAGCCATGGTCAAAGAAGAAATGAAAAACGAGAAGAAACCTTCGTTTATCAAGGGACTTTTCAGTCAGGAAGCACGCGCTCAAAGAAAAGCATACAGCGAAAAATTTGAAGCAAGAGTAGATGCCATTAAAGAAGAAAGAATAAACAAGATTGCGGGTAAATTCCAGGATACAGGCTATATCTGGGCAGGTCAAAGAAAACTTGACGACAAAACAACCGCAGATTTGTTGAAAAAACAAATTAACGAATATATTGATGATGCAAAAAAACTGAAAAAATCTCCGGAAAGAATTGCATTCTACGAAGAACGTGCAAAAGTTCTTGCAGAAAACGAAGCGTTCTTCAGAGAAAAATTTGCACCAATCAAAGACCTGATTGCTGCTAAAGACCCGAAAGCAAATTCGGAAGCTACAAAACTTGTAAATGAACTTTTAAAAGACGAAAAAGTAAACAGTGACGTAAAACAAGTTTTGCAGGAAATTTTGGATCGTTCGGAAGACCTTCGCGCTCACAGAATTGGCAGGACTTTAGAAAGAATTGATACAATCAATGCAGCCTGCGGCGGCAAGTATGATGCAAAAAAATACAGAAAAGCATTAAATCACAGAAACACAATTCTTGACGATGTAATAACAGACTTAACCAAAACAACGAAAAAACTTGAAACAGGAAAACTCGACAACAAGTTTATTCAGGGAATTATTGATGAAGTATCAAAAATATGTAACATCAATAACAGAGGAAAAGATGCAAAAAATATCCTTGAAAACACCGACACATTCGGAACGGAAGGCAAAGACATCCTCAAGAAAATATACAAAGACGTAACCAAGAAATACAAAGATCTTGTAAAAAATCATTACAAGAGTTGGAACCAAATCGTCAAAATCGGAGTCGGAGTGTTCATCACATTACCGATAACCTGTACGGCACTTAACTGGGTATATCCGAGATTTATGGAAATCTTCTTCCCGAAACTTGCAGGTGTCAAAAAAGATACCGTACAAAAAGAACAACAAGCGGGAGGTGATAAATAATGGCAGGAATATCATCTATCGGAAACGCTATCGGAACAGGAATTGCTAAAGCATCAGCATCAAGACCCGCTGAATGGTTAGGCAAAAAATGGAATAAAAACCCCGTTGACGTATTGGCTTATGCAACAGTTGCATCAATTATACTTAAAGACGGTATCGGTTGTGCAATGTATGTAACGCAGAGTTTGAACAATAAAAAAATCCCCGATGAAAAGCGTAAATTCGTTGCGGCATTAGACCTTACAAACGGTGTATTGATGATTGCCGCACAAATTGCAATGTTCTTTGCAATGAGAAAATATTCAGGTAAAATTTTTGAGAAAATGTTCAAAAAATCGTTTAACCCGGCAGCTAAATCAGACGCGCTTTCAAGAATACGTATGTTGGAAGATGAAAAAGGCAACCCCGTACCGAAAAAACTCAAAGTAGCAAAGGATTACGCAAAAGTTAAAAAAGATGCGCTTGACCTGTTCAAGTTCGTAGCTGATATCGCTGCAGCAACAATCGTTGGTAAACGTATTATAGTTCCTTTGATTGCAACACCTCTTGCAAAAAAAGTCGAAAAGAAAATGAACGAAGGCAAAGATGTTAAATCGGAAGAACCTAAACAAATCGTTGAAAGCGTAAAAACGGAAGAAAAACCGCAGGAAATTGAAGCTCCAAAACTTGATATCGTAAGCAAAGACGACAATTCAAATCTCTTGGCTAAATACAAAAAATAAAAAACTATACAACTGATAATACTCTTTAACCTGTTGTAATTTAAAGGCTATAGCCGAAGAATCTCAAAATTTTATGAGACACCTTGCCTTAGCTCAGTATGACTGTATCTTTGATAATTTGCCGTAAAATAGAAAAAATTTAAAACGGTTTTGTTTGATTTAATTTCAATCTCAATTCTCTAAATCTTGAGATATCTTCCTGAGTTCTTCCCGATTCTTGGAAAACTGCCTGAGATGAAGGGTGAACCATCAATACATAGTCCATGTGAATTTCGAGAAAATTATATTTGCGCGGAGGCTGGTTTGAACTGCGCGGATAAATTTCCGCATTAGTTACCGCCAAAAATCTGCGCTCCCTGTCATTTAACAAATCAGTCAATTCACGATTTGTATTTGTATATTTAGAAACATGAACCACACCTTTTATATCATGGTCTGCGGTAAGTATTTGAACCTCAATAGGTACAGTATCAATATTTTTAGCCATTTTTATCCTCTTTTTCTTAATAATACAATATTTAAAATATATTGTCCAGAATGTTAAATTTTGTCAATCTTTCTTCTTGAATGTCCGCCGTAAGATTCATGAACATCTACAACGGATATAAATGCCGAAGGGTCAATATTTTTTATAATATCTTTCATCTTAGCCATTTCAAGACGAGATACAACACAATATATAATCGTTTTTTCTTTTCCCGAATATGCACCGATACCGTTCAGATAAGTTACACCCAAATCCAACTTTTCCAAAAGTTCCTGTCCGATTTCATAAGCCTTATCGCTTATTATACGAATGGATTTTGCGGTATTAAACCCTTCAACAACAATATCAATAACCCTGAATGCGATAAAATACGTTAAAACCGCATACATTGCTCTGTGCCAGCCGAAAACAAATCCCGCAGCCGCATAAATAAACACGTTAAACGTCATAATCCATTCGCCGACCGAAAATCCAAATTTTTTCGACAACACGAGCGACATAATTTCCGTACCGTCCAATGAGCCTTCATGCTTCAAAACAAGTCCGACCCCCGAACCAAGCAAAATTCCGCCAAATACGGTAGCAAGAAGAAAATCACTTGTTGAAGGCATATTGTGAGATGAAAATATACTCAAAGCCAATGACAACATACCGACTGCATAAAATGTCTGAACCACAAACTTTTTACCGATTTTGTTGAAAGCCAAAAAGAAAAACGGTATATTAATAACAAAAATCAACAAACCCAAATTAATTTTTGTCAAATAGCTTAAAATAATTGAGATACCGACAATTCCACCGTCAATAATATTATTCGGAACAAGAAAAACTTCAAGAGCAAATGCTGCAATAAAAGGTCCTAAAGTAAGAAAAAATGCTTTTTCAGCAATACTTTTTACATGCTCTTTTATAGTCTTTTTACGCTCCAAGGTCTTTTCCTTTCTTTACACTCATAAAATTATTAAACTTAAAAACAGTCTTTTTTTCGGAATTTTCAGGCTTTTTTAATCCCAAAATACTTTCCAAATCAGATTTTAAAGTAACCAAATCCTCATATTTCTTCAAATTACCGTCAAGCGCAATCGACACATCACCTGTTTCTTCGGAAACAACAAGACACGCTGCATCACTTGTTTCCGTCATACCGATAGCTGCTCTGTGTCGTGTTCCGTATTTCCAACTGAGTTTAGGATCTTCCGTCAACGGCAAAAGAACACCTGCAGAAATTATTTTGTCACCGTCAATAACAACCGCACCGTCATGCAGCGGAGTATTCGGGTGAAATATTGTAAGCAAAAGTTCCGTTGACAAATCAGCATTCAATTTTGTACCGACATCATGGTAAGTATTGCTTAAATCGCTTTGGAAAACAATCAAAGCACCCGTATGAGATTTAGAAAAATATTTAACACTCTCAATCAATTCCTTAACTACATCAATTTTTTGGGTATTGTGCTTTTCACTGTTAGAAGAAAATATTTTAGAAACAAAATCAATTTGTCCCAAAAATCCTAAAAACCTTCTCAATTCGGGTTGGAACACGACAATCAAACTCAATGCGACAAGAGTCACAATAGATTTTAAAAATGCACCCAAGATATTTAAATTTATTTTTATAAGAATTTCACTAAACACCCAGGCGCAAAGAATTATCAAAAGCCCTTTTACAAATTTTTCGGAAGAAGTATCTTTTATAAACTTTTTGTAAACAAACAACAAAACTGCGCTAATAAAAGCAATCTGAAAAATGTCCGACCAATTAAAAGCAACTTTCAGACCTGAAAAGTAATTAATAAAATCAGTAAGCAATTCTTCTATCATTTTTTCAGCCTTTCGGGAATTTCATCTTGTGCAATAATATCATCTAAAGTTTCACGTTTGATTATTATGTCGGCTTGCCCATTTTTTACAAGCACCATTGCAGGTTTTGGGACACGATTATAATTTGATGCCATTGAATAGTTATAAGCACCGGTATTAAATACGCATAAAATATCGCCTTCTTCAATTTCGGGAAGTTTTATGTTTTTAATCAAAATATCGCCGGATTCACAGAAACGTCCGCCAATCGTAACCTCTTCTACAGGCGCATCATCGAATTTGTTTGCAATTTTTGCGGTATATTCCGCGCCATACATGGAAGGTCTTGCATTATCAGCCATTCCGCCGTCAACCGCAACGTATTTTTTCCCTTTCGGAACTTGTTTTGAACTTCCAATCGTATACAAAGTAACCCCCGAGGTGGATATAACGCTTCTCCCCGGCTCAAGTATCAAAACAGGCGGTTCTATATTGTATTTTTCAGTACATTCATTTAGTTTGTTCAAAATAATTTCCGCAATCTCAAAAGTCGAAGGCGGACAGTCGTTTTCGGTATATTTTACGCCAAGCCCGCCGCCGATATTTATTTCGGAAAGTTTCAAATTAAATTTTTCATCAATTCTTGCAATTTCTTTAACAAGAATTTCTATTTCATCACGGTAAACGGAAGTTTCAAAAATCTGCGATCCGATATGAGCATGCAGTCCTGTTAAATTAAGGTTTTTATAATCATTCAAAATAAATTCAACCGCTTCATCAATCTGAGTTAAATCAAATCCGAATTTAGAATCAAGATGACCGGTTTGAATGTATTCATGAGTGTGACATTCAATACCCGGGGTAATTCTCAGTAAAATATCAACAGTTTTGTTATGAGCTTTTGCGATTTCGTCCAACAAAGACAACTCAAAAAAGTTATCAACGGAAATCCTACCGACACCGAGTTCAAGTGCAAGATTTAGTTCTTCGGGAGATTTGTTATTGCCGTTAAAAAGTACGGTTAACATATCAACACCGGCTTTGTAAACCGTATAAATTTCGCCCGAAGAAACCGTATCAAACCCAAAACCTTCATCAGACAAAATACGCGCTACGCTCATTGTACAAAGAGCCTTCGAGGCATACATCATTTTAACATTTTTATAGGAAGAAAACGCATTTTTATAATCTTTACAAATTGTTCTCAAAGTTTTTTCATCAACAACATACAAAGGAGTACCGAAATTTTCCGCAAGTTCAACGGTATCACACCCGCCTATTTCAAGGTTTCCGGAAGAATTTATTTTAGCGGTTAACGGTTTTAAAAACTGATTTGTACTGTTCATATTTATCCTCATTTTTAGAATAACATAATAAATAATAAAATTAAATCATAGAAATAATGTATATCTGTTGCCCAAAAAGAAATATTGTTCTATGCTATACTTATGATTAAACAACTCAGAATAAAAGATTACATTTTAATAGACGAGTTGACCGCAAATTTTCACGAAGGTTTAAACGTTATTACGGGTGAAACGGGTGCGGGCAAAAGTATTCTGATTAATGCTATTGATTTGGTTTTTGCACCTCGTGTTTCAAAAGAGGTTATAAAAAAATCATGCGAAAAAGCTGTTATAGAATTGGTTATTGAAAACAAAAAGCATGACTTGACAAAGATTTTTGAAGAAAACGGAATAGACAATTTCGGTTCGGAAATTGTTTTAACAAAAGAAATTACCCAAAATTCCGTTCGTTCACGAGTAAACGGCACATTGGTCAATCAAGAATGTATCAGACAACTGAAAAATTACTTTCTCGATATACATTCCCAACACCAAACCTATGCTTTTATGCAGCCGAAATATCACATAAATCTTCTTGATAACTACGCAAGAGATGTTTACGGCTACAAACTCGAAAATTATAGAGCCGATTTTAAACTTTATCAAAAAATGATTTCCGATTTGGAAGAACTCAAAAACGCTTCCGATATGACGGAAAATCAGATAGAATTTTTAAAATTCCAAATTGAAGAAATTGAAAGTGCGCAAATTTTATCCGCAACTGAAGACGAAGAACTTCAAAAAGAATTGGAAGTTCTCGAAAATGCCGAAAAATTGAAAGAATTGACGGGTAGTTCATATTGGGCAATCAACGGTGATGACGGTTCAATTATGGAGGCTTTGGGCAAGATTAAACAAAATATTTCAAAAGCCTCGGAATTTGATGAAAATTTGGAAGAAATCGAACAACGACTTATTGATGCTATAGAAAACCTTCGAGATGTCGGCTCGGAACTCAGAGATTACAGCCAAAATCTTGATAACGACACCGAAAGATTAAATCAAATACAGGAAAGAATGTATTTGTTAGACAAACTAAAACATAAATACGGCGGAACGCTCGAGTATGTTTTGACCACTTATGACAATCTTTCCAAAGAATTGAGCGGAATTGAATATTCCTCGCAAAATATTGAAGAACTTGAAGGAAAGATAGAAAAGATGAGGCTTTCGCTTGAACATTCGGCAAAAGAAATCAGTGAAAGCAGAAAAAATTATGCACAGGTGCTTTCTGTTCTTATTCAGGAAAAATTGGAGAAATTGGAACTTCCGAAAGCGCGTTTTGAAATTTCGGTTAAAGAAAAAGAACTTTCTCCTGACGGAATTGATGATATTGAATTTTTGATTTCGGCAAACGTTTCCGAGGATTTGAAACCGCTTGCAAAAGTAGCTTCGGGCGGTGAAATTTCAAGAGTAATGCTCGCGATAAAATCAATTTTTGCTCAAAGTGATGATATAAATACGGTAATTTTTGACGAAATTGATACGGGGATTTCGGGCAAAGCATCACAAAGTGTTGCCGAGGAGATTGTCGAACTTTCAAAATATCATCAGATAATTTTGATTACGCATCAGGCGATTGTGGCATCAAAAGCCGATAAGCATTTTTATGTAAGAAAATCACAAACCGACTCAACGCAAGTTGAAGTCTACGTTTTGACGGGTGAAAACAGAATTAAGGCACTGGCGGAACTTGCAGGCGGAGAGATTAACGAGCAATCCGTAGAATTTGCAAGGTCGCTTGTCGGTTAATATTCAATAAATTCTCTGAAATGTTGAAACTCTTTTTTCTCACGAATTTTTTCGAGAGCATCACATTCAAGCTGTCTTATCCTCTCTTTTGAATATCCCATGATTTTTCCCAACTGCTCAAGAGTTTTCGGCACTTCCCCGTTTATGCCGAAACGACACTGAATAATCAGCTTTTCTCGTTCGGAAAGAGTTGAAAGCAAATTTTCTATACTGCCTTTCAACTCGTTTTTGCCCGTCTGATTTTCGGGAGAACCGTAGGATTTATCCTCAATATAATCCCCAACGTTCAAATCGTCGGTAACGGGAGTTTCCAGACTTATCGGTTCTTTTATTACCGATTTTTTAATATTGTTCAACTGTTTCAAAGTAATACCGAGGCGTTCCGCGACCTCAACATCAGTCGGTTCGCGCCCCGTTTCAAATGAAAGTGCAGTTACAGTCCTCTTATATCTTCTGATTTTGTCCGTCATATGTACGGGAATTCTTATTGTTCTCGAATTGTTTGAAATAGCACGCATAATGGTCTGTTTTATCCACCATGTTGCATAAGTCGAGAATTTGAAATTCTTTGAATAATCAAAACGCTCCGCAGCCTTTATCAACCCCAAAGAACCCTCTTGAACCAAATCCATAAACAGAACACCCTGTCCTATATATTTTTTGGCTATACTTACAACAAGACGCAAATTTGCCTGAACAAGTTTCCTTTTTGCAATCTCGGATTGAACGGATTTCCCCTCCTTAATCTCTTTGCCTAAAGCCTTTTCTTCTTCAAAATTCAACAATTTCACTTTACCGATATCTTTCAGATACATCTGCAAGATATCATCATCATTTGAAATTGAATTAAATGTTTTCGGTTCATCATCTTCCTCAATCTCAATATATTCAGCCTGTTCGGAATATTCGGGCTGTAAATCCTTATACAAATCTTCTTCACAATACACTTTTTCTTATCCTCCAATCTAACAGACGAAACTCTTACAAATTTGTTTCAATACCTTTTTGGTGTAGAATAAAAGTATGACGATTGTTGATGAAAAAGATTTTATAAATCGGGTAAAAAACTTTTCCGAACTGTCTTTCAAGGTTGGAGAACGCTCAAACCCCGAAGTTATGGACACTCACGATATGAGATATCTGCAATCGGGTGATTTTTGCGCAAATCTTCACATTCACACCAAATACTCGGACGGAATTATGACAATCCCCGAACTGTACGAAAGAGCAAAAGAAATTCCGAATGTATTAATCGCAATAACCGACCACGACACCGTTGATGGTTGTAAAGAAGCCTGTGAAACCTGTCCTGATGATGTAAATTTGGTATTAGGCATAGAAATTTCAACCGTTGCAATCAATTTTCCAAAACAACCGAAAGCCTTGCCAATTCACCTGTTAGTTTACGGAATTGATCCTTTTAACAAAGAACTCAACGAATTTTTGGACACAAAACGGGATTTAAAACTAAAACTTGCAAATGAAACAATAGAGAAATTGAATGAAGCATTACCCGAATACGACTTTACACTCGAAGAAGCGTCAAAATGCCACCCTATGATTGTTAAAGGGCAGGACGAAATTGCTCACCCAATGAAAAAATATACCTCTGCAAAAATTATTTTAAATCATTATTTTCCGAATGCAAATTTTTCTTACGAAGAACCCATTTTTAAATATAAATATCTTTTTCAAGGTAAAGAGCCTTACCACATTACATATAAAAAAGCACTCGAAAATTTTGTACACTGCTCATTACCTTTAGTCCCCGAATATATTGACGAAAAAATTCAAATCGCAAGAGAAATATATCTTTCGGCGCACCCGTCACCCGGAAAAATGCTTGAGCCGTTTTCATCATTTGAAGAAACGGTTGAATTTATAAAGAATTTAAACTGCGGAGTAATGTCAATCGCACACCCGGCAAGAACTCGAGCCTATGTACCCGAATTTTACAATTATTTGTTTTATAATTATAAAAAATACGGAAAAGAAAAAGCCATGTTTTACGAAAAATATTATCAATCTTATGAAGGTACATATTTTTCGGAGTGGAAAACAATTATAGACAGAGCGGCAGAAGACTTACTCCCGACAGGCGGAATCGATTCCCACGGAAACAGTATAACTTCAAGAAGTTCTCACTATTAGAAAGGTAAAGTATGTTAAAAAGATTTTTATTAATATCGTTGTTGCTAACCTCATGCGCTTATGCGGATTTATTCCACGGTGAAGGATACGTCAGCCCCGAGAATTATGCGGTTAACGAAGCGGATATGATAAACGATTATTCATATATTCCTCCCGCTCCAAGACTTAATATTGATAATCTTGACGACATGCGCTTTAATGCTCCCGATATTGTAGAAAAAGAAATTCCGATAGGTAGTGAAGAAACTTCAACCAAAGTTAAAAAGAAATCGAAAAAAGCAAAAGTCCAAGATGATGAGGCTTATAAGAAAAGATTTGTTTATAAAGTCGCAAAATGGTGGGTCGATCAACGTTACAAACGTGAAGAACCTCACCATGGAAATTTGCATGAAATAAAAGTTCAAAAACGTATTGATTACGAAAAATCACTTGAAGAAAAAACTAATCAAACAGAAGATGTTAAATAATCAGTTTATAATATTGTCATTCTGAGGCTTTTGCCGAAGAATCCCATAAAATTAAAATATAATGAAATCCTTCGCTAACGCTTAGGATGACGAGTAGCACGAATACTTTATTTAATATATTTGTTTAATTCGTTCTTTTCCTCAAAAGTTACGCGTCCGGGGTATGCCCTGCGGTGCGCACCGTCTTTTACGATTACGTAGAAATATCCGAAAGTTCCGTCCTGATTTTTGTTACCGAGAGCTGTTCTTAGGTTTTGCATGTCGATATATTGAACTTTTTTTATGTCAAAATCAAGATTTCTGTCGTTTAATGCTAAGGATTGATCATCATTTAAGAGGACAAATCTGATATTGGCATTTTGCAGTTCGTGCGAAGAAATTTTGCTTGCATTACCGTCACTTTCAAGTGCTTTTAACGAAGCAAACAAATCGGATTTACTGTCACCGTAACCGAGAATATTTTCGACAGTCCAGTTGTTGTCTTTAGCATCTTTGACAAGAACGTAATTTTTTCCGTTAATATTAACGATATAAGGGTCTAAGAAAGCTGACGCAAGCGAACGCGGTGTAGCAATAGCGGGTGTTGCAAGCAAACTGACACGTCCTGTAGCAAGCCCTGCACCTGCGAGTAACGCGCTCATAAATTCCATATCGGAGGTATTTGTTTTTGTTGTACGAATTACTCGGGGTGTTTTTGAATATTTTATTGTAGTGTTTGAATAAATACCGCTTCCCGTATTCCAAATATCACCTGCAAAAGCGGGAACCGTCATCATTAATAAAGCTAAAATCAAACCTGTTTTCTTCATCATATTGCCTCCTGTTCATGATTATAGCGAAAATTTTCAAAAAAAGTTCAAAAAAAATAGTTGACATTAAAAAATGTTTCAATTAGTATAGTTCTTGCGAGGGCGTTTAGCTCAGTTGGTAGAGCGCCTCCCTTACAAGGAGGATGTCAGAAGTTCGAGTCTTCTAACGCCCACCATTAAAGAGGGTTTTCAGACCCTCTTTTTTAATGCAAAAAACTTGTGGGTAATGTGTGGGTAATCGAAATAATAAAACTTATACGCAAGTTTATGAAACTTAAACGCAACTGCATGAAACTAAATTTAACAGAACAAAAAAAAAGCCTTCTTTCGAAGGCTTTATATGTACGAACTTAAGATTTCTATCGCTTGCATTTTTCTTTCAGGAACAGGATGTGCATATCTTTGAGTAGTTGTGATTTTTGAATGTCCTAATATTTCTTGAACAACTACTAAATCAATACCTTTTTCAACAAGTCGTGTAGCAACAGTATGTCTTAAATCGTGAAATCTAAAGTTTTTAATGTTTGCTTTTTTAACAACCGAACTAAAAGACTTTTGAACTGTTGTATAAGGTTCGTGCGTTTTAGGATTTATAAATACGTAATCATTATTTCTATCCATTTTAGAAAACATATCTTTAAGAACTTTTGATAAAGGTATCTTTCTTGACCTGCCTGATTTCGTTTCAAGTAGTTCAATAAAACCCTGTTCAAAATCTATATTGCTCCATTTAAGATTTAGAATTTCACCTCTACGCATACCTGTTTGAAGTGCAACTGTTACGATAGGCTTAAGGTATAAATAAGGTTGTACTATCTTTCTATGTCTTGTGTGTTTATCTAAAACGTCATATTCTTTTTCAATTTCATTGAATAAACGTTTTTCTTCATCAGCAGTTAAGTACCGTATTTTGTGGTTGTCGTTTCGTAACTTTGATACTTTTTCAACAGGATTTTTACTCAAAATCTCATTATCGATACCAATGTTGAACATTTTGCTCAAAATCATCAAGTATTTGTTTATTGTAGAGTTTTTGACTTTTCTTTCAGTTCGCAGAAATTCTTTAAAATCTTCGATACGTATTGGCGATATATCTTGCACAATGCAGTTATCTCCGAAATATGCTGAAATAATTTTGAGTAAGTAAATATCTCTATCATAGCTCTTTTTGTTAATTTTAGCATAGCTTTCATATAGCTTTTTGAGTTCTGATAATGATACGTCCTTTTCTTCTCTTGGAATAATACCCTCTTGTTGTTGAGCAAGTATGAATTTTATTCCGTTCTCGTACTTTTCTGCATCTTTCTTTTCTGATGCTCCGGGGCAAAGACCATGTTTTCTTTCCCCGTTAAGCATAAATTGATAGTACCATTTGTTGTTTTTCTTATATGTTACCATAATATTCCCCTTTAAATGCTTGTTCTTCATTTACCCACCTATCAAATGAGTCTTTACGTACGTATAATGTACCGCCTATCTTAAAGAAGAGTTTCTCAGGTAGGTCTTTACGTCTTCTCCAAGTTTTAACTGTATTCGGATTTGCTTTTAATAGTGTGCAAAATTCCTTAAATGTTATAAGTTCTGTCATTTTCTTTTCTCCTTTTTTTTAAATATTTTATATATTTTTATGATTACAAAATTACAAAGTAGGGAAATTACCCCAAAAATAAACCGTAGTTTATATTTGGAGTGTAATAGTCCTGTAGTTACACTTGATTACCTTTCTGTTGATTAAGATTTTGTCTTAATTTATCTGAAGAAATCGGCATTATAACTCCATCTTTTGAGATATCAACAAACTCTTCCAAGCCTGAAATGTTAAAACATATTGAGTTGACAACCTTGTTTTTATCGTTTTCATATCTTACACCATGTCCGTTACCTCTGAATCTCGGATGATTCTTTGCATAACTCAAAAAGCTTTTTTCATCAATTTGCATAGATTTGTCATAAGCATAAAATTTGTTAATCGCACTTAAAACAACTTCTTTATTAAATCTTATATGTGTTTCCATTTCATTGCCAACTTCAACATCAACTATTTTAAAATGACAGCCTAATGCTAAATGTCCTAATTTAGTTAATACAATAATAGAAGACAATACTTTTTCTACAGGTGTTTTTATGCTTTCATATTTTTGAACTTGATTTTTTGCATACTCAATAATTTTTTCATCAAAATCATTAATCTGAACTCCGCATATATCAAGTAATAACATAATTCCTGTATAAGCATAAGCAAGATTGTTAATAATTCGTTTTTGTGTATCTTGGATATCTGCATTTTCAAGTATTGCAAAAGCCGTGTCATAAACTTCAAATACATCATCAATACTATATTTTAGAAATTCAGGCAGTATCAATGATAATTCTTTCAAATTATCATTATTGCCTTTATCGACTTCATGATACTTAAATTTATCTGCTTTAAATACTTTTCCAAATATTTCAACAACATTTAAGCGGTTTATGACCTCTTTTAAATCAGGCAATGTGTCGTTTGTTGAATATGCCATAGGTGAGCATATATGTATATATTCAACTCCTCTACCATAATGTAAACATCTTGTTCTTGGAATTGCTTTATATGCTCCTTTTACTAATGCCGTAAAATTGTTTGAAGTAAGCGTTTGACCTTTGATATCATCAATACATACATTCATACCATTATATTTTGAGCTAAAGTATTCGTTGCTTTTAGATGTTGAGCCACCTGATGTTAGTGCTTCTCTTGATAGACCAAATATTGATAAACCGACTGTTACAAGAGTCGATTTTCCTGTACCTGTTTCACCAAATAAAATTAATGTCGGAACACCATATCGCTTGACAAATTCTTCAAAGAATATAGACATCACCATATGTCCGAGTACTATAAAAGGCAGTACAATATCATCAGACCAGCATTCTATAATGTTTTCAACAAGTGCTTTCGCAATATCCTTGCTTGTTTTAACACTTTTAGCAAGTTTTGGCAGGTAATGAGTAGATTCAGCAAGTTTAATATAAGTATTGTTATTTGCTTTGATGTAACCGCTTTCATCTGCCCAAATTATACCGTCTTTTGTAGCAAGAGCATTTTCATATAAGATTTTACCTTGTTCCAAAACACCCGCATTAGTGTATATTAAAGCATTGACTGCAACTTTAGGTGATATATATTCTGCAACAAAAGTCTTAAACTCACTCTCTGACATATTAACTGCAAAGTCATTATATCGACTGTTAATATCTGACTGAAATTGCTTATAATCTGACTTTGAGTTGTTAGCAATTTCAACATCTTTTTCGATTTTACCGTTCGAGTTTTTGAGTGTTACAAGATAGGATTGAAGTGGTTTTTTACCACTCTTGTCATTATAGATAAGTGTGCATTCTCTTACATCAGTTACTATAAAATTAGCTTTTAAACTAACATTTATAGTTGCCTTTTTTAGCTCAACCATAAATGTCTTATCCCACTTTTGAAACAAGAATTTGTTTTGCTTTGGCAACAGATATTCATCAGAATTATATTTTATGCTATTAGTCGATATGAACGTAAGTGCCTTTAATTGCTTTGTATATGCTTCAAAAAGCTCATCAATTGTCTTTTTACCTATTTCAAGAGGGTTGTGAATTTCTGTGATTTCTGTTTTTCTTTCTATATTTTTCATAACTAATTTTCCTTTCTGTTTTTAATATATCTACAATTTCCGCATATTTCAGGATAATTATCTGAAATATATCTACAACTTTGAGAGTGTCCAAATTGTCTTGCATTATCAATTTTCTTTTGTGTTTCTGCAAAATTGTAATTTGGGTACGGTTCTGATAACGTGTGTATAAGTTCATCAGAGCCTTCAATTTGAGCCAGTATGGAAATCATCGAGTACCACTCCGGCTCACTTAAAGTGTCCGCATTATCTCTACAATGTCGTAAGAATGCACAGTTACTAAATATCCTCTCAACATCAAGATTTTTGTAAGTTTTGCGTTTTAATAAGGTAAAGTCTGATTTACAAGCTTGTTTTTGATTAACATCAGTATCTTTGTTAATATAATTAAGCCAAGCCAGTGGTAGCTCCGCGATTATAAAATTTCCGTTTTCATCAAAACCGTTAATGATTTGGTATTGTTTTCCGTTAATTACGGACGGTGCAATCATAATATATCCGTTGTGCTTAACGTCACAAAATCTACCTATTTTGCCTATTGGTTTTGTAACACCTTTAGCTGAATAGATGAAATGTTTTCCTTGACCGCTTGCAGTTGACTGCGTTAAAGTCTTTGGCAATTTCGAATTTAGTTTAATCTCAAGATTTTCTAAATCTTTTTCAGGTGTTGCATGTTCTTCATGATAATCTAAATCAAAAGCGATTAATCCTGACATTGACAAAGCTAAACCAACATTGTAGCCCTGTGCAACGATTTGATGAACATTTTGCCCAAATTGAGCATCTTTGAACCCGTTTTTCGTAGCAGGTTTTTTGGTGTTTGGTCGGCATTTAAAAATTGCGAACCTTGACCAGTCCGGTAAAACGTTTAAGTTTTCCATTGTTGTCTCCTTTTTTGTCTTTCTACTATTTGTAACAAAATGAGGATAACAGACTACTATTTACAAATTATTTGTGTTATATTTTTTATTGAAGAAAATATTTGTAGGGGTGTCTGATGATGCCTCATTTTTTTGTTATATAAATATTTAAAAATAAAATTTACCCAAAGTAAAGGCTATGACTGCATTTTGGTACAAAACTATATAACAACAAATCACACAAAATCACACAAGATACAAAGACTAATTCTTAAATTTAAACTCTGTTGTATATTTTTTGTCTTTATCTTTTTGATTTATTATAAGTAAATTTATAGCAGAGTCTATTTCAAAATTGTAGTAAGGACTATCTTCTGATATTTCAAAATCTCCATTAAAATATTTTATTGTTTTATAGCCTTGATTTGCTTCATATATTCCAATTTGATTAATATTTTTATCTGTGCTTAAAGAATTATAATGTTTTAAAATTTTTTGTTTAATACAGCGTTTAATATCTCTCATTCTTTCATTTGCTCTACAATATTCCATATTTTTGCTGTTATAACTCTTGTTACAAGATTTTTCTCTTGAATGCTTACAACCTAATTGTTTAAATAACTTAATCGGATTTAGCCCTTTGTTATCACTGTTTGTTGTTGCATTTTTAACAAGTTCATATAAGAAATCATACTGAACTTGGTCTAATTCTATATCCATGTTGAAAAATATTATTCCATGACTTTTCTTCACAAAAATCAAAGGAAAATCGTAACATAAATTTTGAAAACTATCTTTTTCCCAATCACTTGATAGATTGTTTAGTTGCTTAAATGTATAGTCTGTAATCTTACTTGCATAATAATTCATAAATTTATATTAGCACAAATAATTGTAAGTTCTACGGTATACGTAGTTAAACAGTCAATGTAGGTTTAATTAATTTATATTAAAATACCATAAAAGTTTAACTGTGTTTAACGCAGTAACCTCTCGTAATATTTATAAATAATTTTATAAACAAATTTATAAATTATTTAGCACGTCTGATAAATATTGCTTATAGTATGCCTTAAAACTGCTTGGTTTCTTGATTTTTACGCTTGTTCCCCATTTAAACAGTTCTTGGCATATTGCATAAGTTCCGCCTGATGAGAATTTTACTTGAATATTGCCGTTATTCAGTTCTTTAAGTTTTTGTGTCGGGTGAAAATGATAATTAAGTACATCTGCTTTTACACCCTTATCAAATTCAAGTGTAATGTCTATCGGTGTTTCTTGATAGATTCCAAAAGAATTATTGCAGTATTCGGACAAAGAAAATTTTTCGTCTTTTTCAAAATATTCATCAAGTATTGCTAAATCGCTTATTTTATCTATCTTATAAAGTCTTAAATCTTGTACATACTCATTGTAGCCTACAAGATAATATTTATTCGCAATAATTATTCCGTAGGGATTTAGTGTTATAGTTTTTGTTTCGTCTTTTATTTCATAACTAAACTGAATTTTCTTAAACGACAACATTGCATTCCGTAATAATTCCATTGTTTTGCTGTCTGTTTTTATTCTCGGATATTGTTTTACTGCAAATCCCTCTGATTCCAATATTGCTTCAATGTCAGTTTCTAATCCTCTTGCATTTTTTTGCGGTGTCAATGCTTTAATTTTTGCAATAAGTTCATCAAGTTCTTGCTTGCGATAATTGTCGTTTGAAAGTCCTTTTAAATATTCAAGATTAGCAAAATCATCTGCGTTAAAGCTTATGAGAGAATTCATTGTGCCTTTTACAAATCTCCAACGTTTTTTCTTATCATTTGATTCAACTTCCTCAATTTTTTCAGGAAACATATCAAACAACAAAGTTTTCATTCTTTCTGCAGAACGCCTTGAACATTCAAAATGCTCTTTAATATCATCAATACAAATACCTCTAAAGCTATTTTGAAACATCATCGCAAGTTCAATTATTTCTTCTGCTTTTCTTAATCTGCTCGGTTCTCTCATATTTCTATTGTATAACGAATATGCATCAATTTGTGTCGCATACATTTCTAAATTATTGAAATTCACTCCAAGATTTATCTTTAATCAAATTTGCTAAATCATTAATATCTTTAAGTGTATTTACAAAATTAAAATATTTTTTACTTCCAAACATTCCGCCTTTTGAATTTTTATAAAAATTTATATTTTCTTTAAAATTTGTCAGCAAAAACATTTGCATTGGTTCATACGGAACATGCTTTTTCTTTTCTTCTGCTTCTTTTAAAATCTCTGTTTCAGAATAAGCATTATCGTACCAAGAAATTTTAATATTTTTATCTTCATCTATAGTACATACAGCTTTTATTTCTGCAATATAATCAACTTTTTTATTGTCATAAATTCCAAAATATTTTGACCGTGAATGTTTATATGCACCTTTTGCTTCAGGGCAACAATAAAGTTCATTTGCTATTACACTGTTTTTAGTTTTTGCACAGTTAACAACATCTAAACGATATTTCCATGTAGGTAATAAATTCTCCAAATCTAAAAATTCTTCAAATTCATCTAACATAGTTAAAAAATGTTTCGATGTAATATTAGATTTTAAATTTTCTAAAATGTCGATAAAATTTCCAAAATCAAAATATGCAAAAATGACATCATTTGAATCTTTATATTCATTCATAAATTTCTCAAATACATCAGATTTTTGACCGTCAAAATTACATAAAGTCAGAAAGATTTTCTTTCCTTCTTCATTGATAATATTAGCTAAATGTCTTTCTAATTGGTCAGAATAAAACCAGTCAGATAATTTAGTTTCAATAAAGATAGTAAAACCACATTGCTTAATAATGCCGTCTAATATAGATTTGCCGTTATCACACTCAAAACCTTTTTGTTGCCAAAAATTTACTCCGACATCAATATTATTGTTATTATCCTTGATTAAATTATCAATAAATTCTTGGAATAAATTTGGGCTTTCGTTGTATAACTGTTTAAGTATTAATAATGTATAATTTGTTACTCTGTTTTCTTTTTGTTCGTATTTTGGGAAAAATCCTATTTCAGCCATAATTAGCTTCTCCTATTTTTATAGTTCATTCAATGCGGTTCTCAAACTATCTATATATCTGATTTTCAGTTCTTCCATTTTTCTTTCAATATGTGTTTTTATTTCTTGCTCGTTTTCGTAGTTTAAACAGTCCTCATAAGTAAGAATATTAAACGGCTCTGTATAGTTCCAGTCTTTACCTTTAAATTTTAAGCCTGTTTTTTCTTCAATTTTTGCAAGCAATTTTGCTTTTTTATCATTGTCAGCAGTATTTTTAGGTGGTGCAACAAGTATTTCAACGCATGCGTCTTTGTGTCCTTGTGCAAAATTTATAAAATGAATATATACGATATTGTCTTTTTGCCATTCCCCGTATTTTAATTTATTTAGGTTGTTTAAATTGTTTGGGAGCGCTAATATTCCGTTATTTTCAACAACTATTTCTTGTAAATCGGCTCTTGATTTGATAACATCAGCCATAGCACTTAATACATCTGCTTTGTAGTCGTTGTTTTCAATAATTAAATCAATAGCAGACTTATTTTCACGATATATTTTTCTGCATAAATCAACAATTTCTTTATCAGTTTCGCCCATAATGTTCCTTTCTACCATTCTTTTGTAATGTTCAATAAATATTTTTATATCATTATCAAGCAAACAACCGCATTGTTTCATTAAGTTGTTAATTGCTTTTAAAATGTCTCCGTAGTTTATTCTTATATAGCCCTTGTAATCTTCACAAGGTGAATATTTGTAAGGAGTTAAAAATAGAAAAATTTTGTACTTATAATCTTTGTATTTATCATGATTTAAGACATAATTTCTATAATCTTCTAATTGATTACAGCCCTCACCTGACCAAATTTTATTTTCAATAACGCATACTAATTTGTTTACAGGACAGTCTATAAATATGTCCATTCTTCTTCCGTCATTAGCAATTTTTTCTAATGTAACCTTTGCATCAGTTAAATCTTTTAATATTATGTCTTCTAATCTTGTCTCATTTTTTAATGCCACTTTTAGCAGTTCTTTGAGGAATGTGTCCATTTGATTATGACTTTCAAAAGGTGCTAAAAGCCAACCTAAAAAGTTGGAATGTTTTACTTCATTGTTTTGTATCTTTAATGCTTGAAAAATGTTAAACTTGCTAATAGATTTTGCATGTAATTCTGCCAAATCATCTGACATCAATAATCGAAGTAATGCTTGTTTTTGTTCATATTTTGGGAAAAATCCTACTTCTGCCATATTAATCTCCTTTTATTTAAGCATCAACTATTTTCAATTTTTTGTTTAAATTTTACCATATCTACACACCACTTTTTGTTCCTTTATTACGGCCTTTTTCATCATACATATACAATGTACTGCCTCTTTTTATATTAATAGTTCCGGCACAACTGTGAAATTCTCCGCTTCCAATAGAAATCGTACGTAATGAATGAGCTTTTTCATCATAAACATATAAAGTTGAACCTCTTTGAATACAAACAAATGTGGAAGAAAAACCACACAGTTTTCCGCTACCTATTGAAAGTGTACAGCTTGTTTGATTCTTCTCATTGTAAACGTATGCCGTACTTCCTCTTTGTACTACTGATGATATTGTCATAATAACCTCCTTTTTTGTTACCAACTACAATATAACATGCCACCATGTCAAAATGTGTCGTAACAAATTTAATAATTAGACTAATGGTCTATGATAGACCACGAGTATTGTAGCACAATTGTATTATGGTTGCAAACATCTGCGAAAATTTTGCTAAAAAACTTAAAGAATTACGAGAGAAAAAAGGCTTGTCAAAAGGTCAGTTATCTTCGCTTGCTGATTTAGATATGTCATATATCGGCAAAATAGAAAGATGTGAAAAGTTCCCTAACATCAAAACTATTGCAAAATTAGCCATTGCTCTTGAAGTTCCTGCAAAAAATTTATTTGATTTTGAATAAAAGAATTATTTAATTTTCGGAGTATTACTATTTTTTATTGCTTTGAGTTCTTTCAACAATTCAAGATTTTCTCTTAATAGTTTGCATTGTTCTTCTTGTGATATTTGTTGTTGTTCTTGGATTGCGACATTTCGTTCTAGCAAAGATATAACTCTGTCTTGTTGTAATTCGGTATTTTTATTATTTTGTATAGTTATAACTCCAAAGACTATTGATACAACAAGGGCTAATATTGCCAAATGATTTTTCTGTAAATAGGTTTTTAATGACTCTGATGTTTCTTTTTCAATAACATTTGTTTGTTCTTCAAAATTTTCTTCTTCAATTGTTTCAATAATATTATCTACTGATATATCGTTCTTATTATCTGGTTCATAGCTAAATTTTTCTATCATAGAATACAAGCGTGACTGTGAATCTATAATATGCTGTATTGTACTAATGCCGTTTGTTTGCACTATCATTTTTTGTATATTTTCATAAGTTGAAAATGTTTTATACATATTATCTTGCATGGTTGCAAATCTTTGCAATGTAGCCAAAGTATTCATGTATTTTTGGCTAAAAATATGATTTTGCTCAAGCATTGCATATATACCACTCGTTTGTTTTACAATATTGTTTAATTTGTCAAACTTTGAGTAAAAATCCATAGTACTGTGGTAACGATTGATTGCAGTTATAGCACTATTCATACCACCAACTTTAGCAATCATATCCATTCTATTTTGGTGTTTTAATAACAATGTTGTTGTATTATTCATTAATAAATCTTTTTGTTTTTTCAAAGCATACTCCTTATAAATTCTATAATAGCATAAATAACTATTAAACAGTTTGTATTGAATGATACATAATTATATTTTGTATCATTCGTTAATTTACCTCTTTTATTTATCCTGATTATATTTGAATCACATTGTTAAAAAGCCTTAAATTCCTTATGTACATTGAATAATACTTAATTTATAATATTAATATAAAGAGTATTATTGAAAATAAGAGGTATTGAACGTGGAATTTGTACAACCGATTAGAGATTTAAAGAAAATCGAAACTATCAAGAAACTGCTTAAACAACAGAACCTAAGAGATTATTGTCTGTTTGTAGTTGGCATTAATTCAGGTTTAAGGATAAGTGATTTGCTGAAACTACAAGTATCAGATGTTATTGACGGTAACAAACTAAAAGACCGAATAAGACTCCGAGAAAAGAAAACAAATAAATTCAAGGATTTTCCGTTATCAGACAAATCAAAATCAGCATTGAAAGAATATCTAAAAACAAGAGAATACAACGAAAACGAGCCTTTGTTCATATCAAGAAAGAGCAAAGGCTTTTTATTACGGCAACAAGCATACAAAATTATCAATAACGTTGCTAAAGAAGTCGGTATCAAAGAGAAAATCGGAACTCATACTCTACGTAAAACTTTTGGTTATCATGCATACAATAACGGTTACGACATAACTCTTATACAAAAGCTTTTCAACCACTCATCACCAAGTGTAACTTTAAGATACATTGGCATTACACAAGATGAGTTAGATGATGTGTATTTAAACTTAGATTTGTAGCTATGCAAATTGTGGTAAAATATTATTCAAATAAGCATATGACTGTGGTGGTGTAAATGAAGAATTTTCAACGTAAGGATTAATTGGCTCATTAAACATTTCATATTCTTTTATTTTTATAGCATAACCTTTTTCTTTACCGTCAAAGTATTTGAAAAAGTCATTTCGACAGATACCGGCATATTTTTTACAATTAGACCACAAATTTTTGGGGGTATCCTCAATAATTTTATCTACATATATTTTACCGACAATCTGTTTTATAGGAGAAGACGCATATACCCAAATTTCATCGGTTTCCTGTTTAAATATACTTTTACGAAATTCGTATAATTTAGCCCCGTCTTCTATTTCTTTGACATATTTTGGTTTAATTGATAATAAAACGCTCATCGATGTTTCCTGTTATAATTTTTTTGAAATCTTCATTTTTTATTTCCGTAATAGTTTGAATAGGTCCGTTTATAATACCATTCTTGCATAATTCTTCATAAGAAAAATCGTTTTTTAAGTGGAAGTTTTGATTAAATAATATTACAAGCACATCTGAATTACATAATTTTGAAATATCTTCAAATGAAAACACTGTTCTTTTTGCAATGAGTTTCATAATCTCATCAGGGTTGTTTTGTTTATAATAAACTGACTCGACAATACCTAATGTCGTTATACTCATAATATCGTGTGTACGATAGAATAGTAATATGTCATTAGGTTTAATTTTTGTTGTATTTGCATTACAAATATAAGCTTTTTTTATTGAATTACTTTCGCTTGGTGTATCTCTAAATATACTCATTTGTCGAGATGTTGGAATATAGTCCGAAAATAATTTTTTGTGAAAAACAGGCTGAATAGGAACAATATGTTTGCTTATATTTGAATCAGAATAAAAACTCGGATAATATCGTTTATTTAGGTAAGAAATATCAGTGTTATTTTCGGTTGTACTTTTTATAATTCTTTTTACAAAAACTCCTTCTCCTCGGGTATTTTCACCGTATTTATAAAATCCGAATTTTTCAATAAGATATATTAAATAATCTTTCTTTTTGCAAAAATGCGTTAGGTATATGTTTTCTATATTATTCAATATTGCATAATCAAAAGCTATTTTTAAAAGACGTTCACCTAATTTTAAACCCTGAGCCTGACTTGCTACTTTGAATAAACAGATTTTTAAAACTTTATCAAATTTTAATGTTGGATTACAATCTACAATTTCATAGGTTTCTATCTTAGGTATCAAAAGTGCATTTATTTTACCCTCATCACTTTTGTATGCATACACTTCCCTGTTTGCAACTTTCTTCCACCAATTCGGAAATTCTTCATATTCTGTTTTCAATGAATCAAAAATATCATCGTTTAAATCAAATTTATAGGCTTTGTCTTTAATAAAACTATGTATTAACGTTATATCCGTTTTAGGATAAAACTGTTCAAATATTGTTATTGCTTCATTTATACTAACTACGGTTTCTAAACCTAATAAATCAGCTTTATTTAATAATGCTTGGTCTTCTGTGATAAAATAATCTGTAATATTACGGTATGCACAATATAATAATTGATTATCAACATCATCATTAGGCTCTTGTATATCACCAATCTTTTTTATAAAAATACTGTCGTCTTTATAATTGGGATAATCTTCTAAGATAGCATAAGATGAAATCTTTTTAGAATTTATTGTTTGTCTTTCAATATTTTTGTCTTTTTTTATTTCTGCAACAGATAACGGATGTACATGAATAGAACAAGTATCTAAACCATTAAGTAAACTCATTAACTTAGCTACATTATCAGGTATTATGTGATAATTTTCACGCAGAATTAAAATGTTAGTGTCAAGCAATACTCTCATATCAACAATATTATAAATAAATACAAATTAAGTCAATAATTTTAACTGAATTAAATCATACCAGCTAATTTTGCTTGGTCTTTAGCTTGAGCCTTTTTGATTAAATCACTTAACTTTGATAGATTATTATCTTCCATATCTTCCAAAACTGGCTGTTTTACAAAACTTTTAAAGTATGGTAGTGTTTCAATTATTTTTTTAGCTTGATTTGTATTATTTGCAGATATTCTTACTTCAATATTTCCGCCTGATATAGTTGGTGTAATAACAGCTTTAAAATATCTCATGATATTTTCTCCTTTATAAAAAATAAAATTTTAACTAATTTTGTGTTATATTGTTCATATGCAAAAACATATCAATACATTAATTACTGATTTTGATAATACATTATTTAACTGGCTTGAAAATTGGTATCAAGCATTTAACGAAGCTTTAAATTACATTACAGACAATATAAGAGATATAAATCAAGAAACTCTTATAAAAGATATTAAGACTATTCATGAAACACATAGGACAGCAGAATATATAAACGTATTTAATGATATCGCCAAGTTACCGAAATATTCTCATTATCCTAATATACAAAAACTTTGCAATTATGCAACCGATTTAAGAAAATCAAGGCAGAAGAACATACATTTATTTGACGGAGTGATAGAAACATTTGAGAGCTTAAAAGAAAATGGGGTTACGATAGTTATTTTTACAGAATCTGAGGCATATCATACATTATCAAGAATAAAAACTTTAAAATTGGATGGTATAGTAGATTATGTCTATGCACCTCCTTCAAAAAATCATGAAATTCCAAGTTTATCAAAAACTAAATTTGTACAATTGCAAGATAGCGAGCATCAAAAACCAAATCCCGAGAATTTAAACAAAATTATTGTAGAATTGGGAATAGATAAAGAAAATTGTTGTTACTTAGGTGACAATCCTATGAAAGACATACAAATGGCAAAAATTGCAAATGTTACTGATATATATGCGAAATATGGTGATATTGATAGGAATACAAAAGAATATCAGTTGTTAAAAGCTGTGACATACTGGAAAGATTCGTTAGTTAAAACAGAAGAAAATATTAATACTGACAAAATATCTCCAAGCTATACTTTAAATACTTCAATAAGAGAATTGTTGAAAATATTTAACATAAAAGAGGAATTACATGTTTGATTTGTGGTTTGCAAATAAAGATAAAATTAATAACGATAAACAATTATTATTAGATGCCTGGAAAGAGTCTGTAAATGTTCAAATGCATTTTAATGATATGGAAATGAAGATAAGAACTCTTGCTGTAACAGTAGTTTCTGCTATTAGTGGAGCAATTGGATATTTATTAAAAGAAGGTTTAATGAGTACCCCATTCACTGTTATATTATTTTTTATTGGCTTTGCTGCTTGGACTTGTTTTTATTTTATGGATAGATTCATGTATCATAAGCTACTAAAAGGAGCTGTTAAATCTGGAGTAAAAATTGAAGAAGAACTCAAAAGTAGCTATAACATTGATGTCGCGTTAGGACAATGTATAAAAGCTGAAAGTCCTGTTAATATATTTGACAATAAGACTTTACAAATGCATTCTGACCAAAAATTAGATTTTTTCTATACATCAGTACCGCTTATTAGTATCAATGGATTTTTTATGTACATAAATTTTGGTATTATAGCAACCATTATATTTCTCATTATAGATATTATTTTTGCCTTATATACATTGGCAAAAGGATATATAAAAGAGGGAAAATATGATTGGATATACTATGTTACTTTCTTGATTTTAAATTTACTGTTAATAATTTATCTGTACTTTATTTATGAATGTAGTCTTTATACTTTATTCTTTTAAAATAAGTTTAATTGCTTAACTTCTTCAATTTGTTTAATTACTTCTTGAATATTAGTTTGTGTTTTCTTATATTCTTTTAACCGCCAAGAAAAACCGTTAATAAAATACATTGGTGTATAAATCATCTGACCGAATTTATATGCTAATGTATCACCTAACATTACTCTTGCAGGAATTCCATACAGAGATAATTGCAAATATGCCATTTGAAAGCAAAGTTCATCTATATCAATAGCCTCGACAAATAATTTCTGCTGAAAATTGATATTATGATTTTTCATAGTTTCGGCATAAGCAATAATTATACCGCCACTACCGCAACAAGGCTCTGATAAAGTGATTATGTCTTGATTTTCAATATTTTTCTGATTATCTATGAATGTAATTTCTGCCATTAGTTTGCTGACATGATAAGATGTAAAGAATTGTCCTGTTTTAACATTACCTAAATTCAACTGCATATAAACTTGTCCTAAAAAGTCTTGATATCTTTCTTCAAGTGCATTAACTAAAAGAGCAAGCATTTGACTGAATTCATTTGCTTGCTCTTTATTGTATTTACTGATTATATTTATATATTTTTGTTCGATTTCAGGACTTCGGTAAAATGGTTGCATAATTGAATATGTGCTTAATGCCAAAAAGTCTTTAAAAACTGTATCAGTCCGTCTTGAATGGTCTAAATTTTGTAGTTTTGTTATAAATGCTTTTAAATAATCCATAATTTTTACCTTTTGTTATTCTGCTAATTCCAGATTTAATTCTATGAAACTTTCTGAAAAATTTTATATATTTATATTAAATTACTGTCTTCCGTTTAACTACGTTCATTTTAGAATTAGTAAATCTGAAAAAGACTGTTATTGTTGACTATTTCATTGATTTATAATTTTATTTTATATAAAATTTTTCAAATGTACATATCTAAGATGCAACGTTTATAAGCTTTTCACCTGCTTGTAATTCAAAAATTACAGAAAATTACTGATTCTATTACATTCAAAAGATTTATGCTTATTGCATTTTAGTTTATTTTTCTCTATTTGTAATTTTGTAATTAATAAACTTATATGAAAAATAAAAAAAATGAATAACTAAAAAATAGCTATCTCTACTGATACTGATTTAATGAACTGACTGAAAGCTACTGATTAACTTAAGCACCTAATGAATGTTATTATTGTTTAATTTGATGTTAATTTCAACTTGATGAGTCATTTTCAAGAAGTAAATAGTGCAAAAATTTGTACATTATTTTATAAAAAACTGTGGGTAATCTGTGGGTAATTGATATATGATTTCACGTACTTTTGAATAAGTTTCAAACAGGTAAATTAGTTGCAAATAGCGGCTTTTTTACTTTATATGTGAGCCTTACAAGGAGGATGTCAGAAGTTCGAGTCTTCTAACGCCCACCACTAAAAAAAGAGGTTGAAAGACCTCTTTTTTTAGTGGTCAGTTTGGAGTAACGAGAACTTCTCAATATAGAAGTTCGAGCGCGAACGAGCTGAGGCTGGAGTGCTTTTGTTTTGAAGCGATGAAATCGCAGAAAAACAAAACGCGGAATTGCCGTTAAAAGCGAGTGAGCAAGAGAGTCTTCTAACGCCCACCATTAAAAAAAGAACTCATTTGAGTTCTTTTTTTATGGTCAGTTAGGACGACAGTAACTTTTGTTAAGGCTTTTTTAGTATTATGATTTTTCGTCAAAGTGTGAGTAATGTCGTTTAATACGAGTCTCGGTAAATATTAATAATTCTATTAGCAAAATTTATTTTTACGAATTTTATATAAGTATGAAAATATCAGGCGTAAATTTTTATACTCCGCACAGCATTCAATCAAATCAACAAAAACACACGATACAAAGCAATATAAACAACTTTAATCTTTCTTCGCAAGCCGAAATTATCGGCAGAAGTCAAGTAAAATTTACGGGCAAAGAGTTTGAGTTTTGGGAAGGTGACAGGGCTTTTCTTGACGTTTTGGCACTAAATTTGCGACTGAATGACGAAGAAAAACAAAAACTTGATAATGTCGTAAAAGATTATATGATTCAAAATAATTTCAAATATATTGATGATATGGTTATCGGTGATGACGCTATTGATGCAAACGAACAAGCGTATTTTGCAGCAAAAATCAGCGAGGCACTTGACCTTTCCGATGATGATTTTGATATTGTGGCATCGGAGCTTATTGACAGAATTTACTGTGACGGTGAATATATTCCCGAAGATAACAGATATCAAAAAGATTTACCCGTTTTGAGAAAAATTACAGAAAATAATAATCTTGATATGCACAAATTAATGAATGTATTTGAAATTTTGAAACAAGAAGCCGAAGAAAATAATTCAAAATCCATATTTGATAATTTCAGAGAAAAACCAAATCCTATGCTTTTGCACAAAATTATGCAGGAATTGGACGAAGACGAATATGTTGACGTCGCAATAGAATTATCACAAATCGGAAAATTGGACGACAGAACTCGACAGGCAAAAGTCGAAAAACACAAAGCAGAAAACGAGTTTTACAGAAACTCCATTGACGCCATGATTACAGCAGGCATCTGCGAAACATTCAATCTTGATGATAAAAATTTTGAAGAATTATTTGAACAAGTAAAAAGACGCAGAAATAATGATATTTCACTAATGCAGGTTGCTTATGAAATATCCGAAAAATATTCATTGCCCCCAAAAGCAGAATCGAAAATTATTGAAATCATAAAAGATTGCGATGACATTGGCGATAAATTATATAAAGACTGATTTTATTGTATAATTATCTTATGCAAACAGGTGATGAATATACAGTAAAAATTGAAAAAATTTCAACAGGCGGTGGAATTGCAAAAATTGACGGTCAGGTCGTTTTTGTGGAAAATTCCTGTCCCGAAGATATAACCAAAATTAAAATCACAAAGATTAACAAAAATTTTGCAAACGCTGATATTGTCGAAATAATTGAACCGTCACCACACAGAGTTGAGCCTTTTTGTCCTATGCAAAAAGTTTGCGGTTCATGCAATATGCAGTTTATTGATTATGAATTTCAACTTATGTTAAAAAAACAAATTGTTGAAGATGCTATGACAAAAATCGGTGGAATTGGCGTTCCCGTAAACGATACAATTCCAAGTCCGAAGACAAAAAATTACAGACAAAAAATTCAATATCCCGCAGCACAAAAAGGTTCGGGCAGAATTGTAGCAGGGTATTACAAACCGCAAACCCATGATATTGTTAATATAAAATACTGTCCCATTCAACCCGAAATTTGTGATAAAATTATCGAATTTATCAAAGAAGAAGCTCCTAAATATAATATTAGCGGTTATAACGAGCAAAAGCATGCCGGAGATTTGAGGCATATTGTAATCAGAGGGTCTGAATATTCGGGAAAGTTTTTGGTAACGCTTGTAATTAATATGGATTTGTCATTACGAGGAGGACATAAGTCCGACGTAGTAATCTCATATGATTATAACGATTATGCGATTGCTACGCCTTCGGCTCGCAATGACAATAAATTTTTAGCATTGGCTCAAGATATTTTTGAAAAATTTGACGAAGTTTCAGGGGTTTGCATAAATTTTAACAATAAAAAGACAAATGTAATTTTGGGTGCCAAAACGGTTTGCGTTGCAGGTGTTGATTTTGTTGAAGAAAAAATCCTCGATAAAGTCTTTAAAATCGGGTCGGATACGTTTTTTCAGGTAAACCCAAAAAGTGCGGAAAATATTTTTAAATATGTAAAAGAGGAAGTCAAAAAATTTGAAAATCCGACAATTTTAGATGCTTATGCGGGAATTGCTACATTCGGCATTGTTGTTTCTGATATCGCAAAATCGGTTGTGAGTGTTGAATCAAACAAAAATTCCATCGAAAAGGCAAAAGAGGTTTTGAGGGAAAATAATATTTGTAATGTTGAAGTTTTTGCAGAGGATACGGTTAAGTATTTGAAATCAATAAAGAAAAAGTTTGATGTAACAATTTTGGACCCTCCGCGAAAGGGTTGCAGTTTGGACTCTTTGGACGAAACTTTAAAACATACCAAAGAAAAAATTATTTACGTTTCCTGCAATCCCGCGACACTTGCAAGGGATTTGAAATACCTGTGCGAAAAGGGCTGTACCGTTGAAAGCATACAACCCTTTGACATGTTTTGTCACACCTATCATGTGGAAAATGTCGTAATAATATCGGTATAGTAATTAAATAATTTTATTTTTTTAAATTATCGGATTTCTTTGCTTCACGGGCAAGAAAAATAACCTGATTATATCCTAAATCATGTTGTCTGATCTTATCGGAAGCTCTCAAAATTTTTGTACTGACTCTGCTATCGAATGGCTGAGTTGATTTTAGTAATTGAGTTATATTTGCCCAAAAAGTATATTGTTGATGCTCATCAATCATGTTAGGTATAGATTTTATTTTTTTCCATCTGTCTACCAACGGTTTATACATACCTTTTGTTTTGTTGCATAACGTTTTGTAACGACCGTCTTCCAGCCATTCTTTAAAAAATTCTTCATCTCTGCACATAATTTGGATTTCTCCGACAGAATCATCAGGGAATACAACTGTTACATGTATCGCGGGATATCCGTTTTTTCTGGATTCAATTTTAAACTGATTTTTGTCGTTAATATTAAGTCCCCATCTCTTTGCATAGTTTTCCAGATCATTAAATTTTGCATAACTGAAATATTCAGGATTAGACATCGCTCTTAATTGTTTATCTGAAAATTTCCATCCAAAATCTTTTTCCCAATTTCTTAATACATAATAAGGAATATTATCAGCAGAACCTATTTGCGGACAGTAGTTTTCAATTTGTTTTATCTCTTTAAACTCACCTTGTTTGAGCATTTTTGTAAAAATATCAAAAATTTTGTTTACAGTCATTTTTGATTTATCTCTTATTATTAATCGGCCGGCATTAATGTCTTCAATAAGTACTTTTGCTTCCTGCTTGTTTCTGACTTCGAAAGTTTCACCTTTTGCTTCGGCTTCAGCTTTTAATTTACTTGCAACTGATTTTAGTTTATCTTCTGTGCTTTTCCATGTTTTAGTACGGAAATACATATCTTGTAAGGGCTTATCACTTTTTTTGGAAATTAGATGTCCAAAATTTTTATTCATAATCTTTTCAAAATATGCCATACTTACTGCGGCATCATTTACAAGCGCCTTAGCAATTAAGGAAGGCATTTCATAAAAATAAGATTTTTCATCAACAATTTTATCTTGTCTTAATCCTGATACGACTTCCTGACCTTTTTGAGCAGTTTTTCTTACAATAGAATCTTTTGACCCGAATGAAACAACATCAGAACTAAGAGGTTTTAAATTTGGATAAGATGCATATGAATTCAAATTATAATTTGAGATTTTTACTTGATTATTAAAATTGTTATTACATCTTTTTGATAAGTAATTAGGGGTAATTTGCAAAATATTCATTTACACACTTCCTTCATTAAATATAATGCACATGAAACATTTTTTTTTACTTTTTTAGGAATAATTATATTAAATTGTAACAAATATTTACACCAAATATTTTTTGTCATTCAAACATGTTTGTAATAAGATATAGCTGTTAAGAGATAGCGTATAATATAAGGAGGTTATAAATATTATGGCTAAGACTATAACAGTTGACGGAAACTATGCCGCAGCTCATGTTGCTTATGCAATGAGCGAAGTTTCGGCTATTTATCCGATTACTCCTTCATCTACAATGGGTGAATGGATTGATGAGTGGGCTTCCCAGCACAAACAAAACATCTGGGGAAAAGAAGTCAGAGTTGCCGAAATGCAATCCGAAGCAGGTGCCGCAGGTGCCGTACATGGAGCTTTGGCAGCAGGTTCTTTGACATCAACTTATACGGCATCACAAGGTTTGTTGTTGATGATTCCCGTTATGCACAAAATCGCAGGTGAAATGCTTCCTACAGTATTCCACGTTGCAGCTCGTGCGTTGGCTGCTCAATCATTGGCAATCTTCGGTGATCACACAGACGTTATGGGTTGCCGTAACACAGGTTTTGCAATGTTAGCCGCAAACTCAGTTCAAGAAGAAATGGACATGGCACTCGTTGCACATCTTTCAACTTACAAAGCGAAAGTTCCGTTCCTTCAATTCTTTGACGGTTTCAGAACATCACATGAAGTACACAAAATTGAAGAAATTTCTTACGAAGATATTAAATCTTTGGTTGAACCCAAATATATCGAAGAATTTCGCGCTCGCGCACTAAGACCCGAAGCTCCGATTTGCAAAGTCGGTGCACAAAACACAGACGTATACTTCCAAGGTCGTGAAACCGTTAACAAATACTATGATGCGGTTCCCGACATCGTTCAGGAATATATGGACAAAGTTGCAAAAGTTACAGGTCGTCAATATCATCCGTTTGATTATGTCGGCGCACCCGATGCAACTGACGTAATCGTTGCGATAGGTTCAGGCTGCGAAACAATCGAAGAAACAATCGAATACTTGAACGCAAAACGCGGTACGAAATACGGTTTGGTAAAAGTAAGATTGTACAGACCGTTTGACGTAAAACGTTTCAATGCGGCTTTGCCTTCAACAACAAAACGTATCGCAGTTCTTGACAGAACAAAAGAACCCGGTTCTATCGGTGAACCTTTGTACTTGGACGTAGTTGCAGCTTTGGATAACAAAGATATCAGAGTAATCGGCGGAAGATACGGTTTGGCTTCTAAAGAATTTACTCCTTCAATGGTTTACGCAATCTACAAACATTCCGAAAACAACGGCTTCCACGGATTTACCGTTGGTATTGAAGATGATGTAACTCACAAATCATTGAAAGTTGAAGAACATATTGTAACCGAACCCGAAGGTACAACAAACTGTATGTTCTGGGGCTTAGGCTCTGACGGTACGGTAGGTGCTAACAAAAACTCAATCAAAATTATCGGTCAATATACAAACAAAGATGCTCAGGCATACTTTGCTTACGACTCTAAAAAATCATT
>CADBNI010000001.1 GCA_902795965.1 uncultured bacterium | reverse complement strand
TTCATTAGTATTTGCCTGCTCATTGAATCCTATTGTTGACAAATTAGAAAAGAAAATGCCAAGACCTGTTGCCACATGTATTGTATTCTTTGGTGCATTGTCTGTATTAGGTTTATTGCTGGCATTTATATTTATGTTAGGCGCGTACCAAATTAGTGAGTTAATTAAAGAATATCCTAACTATGTTAACAATTTAAATGAAGCTATTAAGAGGAGTGCTTTATTTCAAACTATGGGCATAACAAAAATAGACATTGACGGGATTACTGCCTCTATGGCGAATTCTACGGAAGGCGCGATTGATTATGTTGCAGGGTTAATAAAGGGCATGGGTTCAAGTTTTGCGTATTGCTTAACAGGTTTAATCTTTTTGTTTTTCTTTATGCAGGATAAAAAGAACATTAAAGATACTGTTTTAAAATATTTCCCGTTAAATACAAAGAATAGAACCGAAGAAGTGATTGATAATATATCCTCCAAAATGGGTGGATATGTATTTGCTCAAACAATGGCAGTATTAAGTGTTTTTGTTGTAAATGCAGTCGGTTTATTAATTTTGCGTAACCCTTATGCAATTTCTATTGCAATCATAGCTGCGATTTTGGACATCATTCCTGTTGTCGGACCTGCCATAGCGATTGTTATTTGTTTAATAGGTGTTTATGAGTTTGGTGCGAAAGTGCTTATTACAACACTTATTGTTATGGTTATGGCGCAGCTTGTAGAAAATAATTTGGTCAGACCTTATGCATTCAGTAAATTAATGGATCTTCATCCGACAATTATTTTCTTATCATTAATTTTAGGCGGGAAGTATTTCGGTTTTATAGGTGTTCTTTTCGGACCTGCCATGGCGGCAGCAATTTGTGTTTTGCTTGATGAATTATATGTAAAAAACATAAAAGAGAAAAATGAAAATGTTGAATCAATAACAAAGGAGGAAAATTAATATGAAAAAAATACTGAAAAGTATTTGCGTATTATTACTACTAATATTTTTTGCATCAACTGTAAATGCTGCAGGTATGATTAAGGATTATCATGCATACAGAATAAAAGGTCAAAATATAAGAACGGTAATTCCTGTGGTAGATAGCATTTTAAGTAGAGAAATTTCGGTAAAGAAACTTGCAAGAAATGCATATTATGCAACATACGGTGATGAACACTATTATATGAAATTCTACCCGGCTTTGCATGATACGGATGTATATATTGTAACAGACGGTGAATATGATAAAAACAGTAATGATGTTACGGATTTTTTTAAAAGTCAAAATTACAGATACGAAACCTTAGAGGATAAAGAGGCTTATAAAGAATATAAGTTTGATTTTATAGATTACGCGAGATCCGGTGCCTTAGACGGTTTATTTACTCTTCCTGACGGCTTAAAACCTCTTAAAAAGGGTATGAACAAATTAAATGATAAAATGTCAAAAGGTAATGAAAAAACATCCTCTATTCCGTATTCAGAGGATAAGGATCCGATTGACTTAACCTGTGTTGATTCGGAAGAATTTTATAATGCTTATGCTAATGTTACTGTTACGGTAAATGAATATCGTTTAAAAAATAAAGAAAATAAATATGTTCATGCCTTTGAATACATTGTGAAAAATAATTCAAATTCCGATATAAAAGTAGAAAAAGTATACTCGGAAAGACTTGCGGCACTAAAAGATATTACAACGTCAACATTTGTTGATCTGGACAGATTAGATGTTGCGGATAATTTGGGTGTTCCTTTAGCTATTGCTACTGGCGGGTTGTCGTTAAGTTTTACTGTTGCAAATAATGTAAGACTTGCAATGGTTATTAAAGAAGCTACAAGATTTTCTCATTCATTGCCTGAAAACTATGACTTAAAGGCAAATTCTTCAATGAGAATACTCTGCTTAAAATTTAAAGATGACCCGCAACCGCTTCAATTTACAATTAAAAGGCAAGGGCAAACTTATCAGTTTACATATTAATAAATTTGTCATTGTGCAAAGCATATTGCGAGCAGAAAGTTACGGCTGATTGCTGAATAATCAAAAATTATGTTGCAATCAGCCGTAGTTCTGTTTGATTTGGTAACTACTTTCGTATGAGGATAATATTTAAAGATGTTTTCGGCTATCTTCTTTGAATAAAACGATTGCAAAGAAACTTAAAATTACTGCTCCAAAAAATACTTCAAACGGAAAGCTAACAAGTAATGATTTATCCAATATCATTGGGATAAGCAATATTGCTCCCGCCGGCGGAAAATAAATTTTTAACCTGTCAAGTGCAAAAAACAGAATTGTACAGGCTAAAACCGTACATACAAAAAGCGGTAAGCCCAGAATTTCGTTCAATAATAATCTTAAAGCGCAACCGACAAAAGATGAAAATGTCATTAATCCGATAATATAAAAAGGTTTTGTCCTTGCCGGACTTTTTGGATTAGATAATTCCGTAAACATTACAATCAATGGCGGAGCAAGAAAATATATTTGATGTGTTTTAAAAGGTATAAGTGCTATAAATGCAAATACTATCAACAATTTTGACCATTTTATTATCTGTGTTTTTATATTAAATTCACAAGGAATAAAATTATTAACGGGTCTAAAATGATATTTTTCCATAAGCCATTGCGCAAAAATAATTATGAGAGCCATCAAAGAAACCGATATCGGATATACCCAGCTATTTGTTCTTAAATAAACAGGCAATATACATGCCGAAATTATGGGAACAAAATTGGTTTTGAACACTGTCAGAATAAATCCCGTAAAGGCAAAACATAAACAAACTTGAAAAATTAAAGCTGTTGTACAATATTTTACAACCAATCCCCCAAACAAAGCCGCCAATGACATAAGAATAAAAATTCGCCTCTTGTCAGTTACCCAAGGTTGTTGTTCACTAACCCATGCCCCAATGGTTAATGCGCAAATCTCAGGGAAAATTATTTCGGTTTCTTGCGAAACTTCTGCAACAAAAACCATGACAAATGCCATTATTATTCCGAATAAATATCTCTCTATTCTTATTCTTTTTAATACTTCGGCTTTCACGTTTCTATAATAAAATAATTACAAATAATATTCAAATCAAAAAACTTGACAATAATTAGATATCTAACTATAATGTTTATATGAGAAATTTACTTTCGTCAATATCGAAAATTCATGAAAAAGGAAATCGTTTTATCGTTGAAGAATTGAAGAAAAACGGTGCGGAAGGGCTTGTTCCGAGTCATGGTGATATTCTTGTATGTCTTTACAAGCAAGATAAAATGACAATGAAAGATATAGCGGAAAAAATCCGCAGAACTCGTCCGACTGTGACTGTTTTGGTTGATAAACTTGAAAAATTAGGTTATATATACCGAGAAGTATCAAAAGACGATAGCCGTTACACCTATATATCGTTAACTCCAAAAGGACAAAATTTTAAACCTGTATTTGAAAAAATATCAACGGATTTAAACAATATTTTATGTAAAAATTTGTCAGCGAATGAAGCTGATATTTTAGAAAAATTGTTAGGTAAGATAATAAAAGAAAAAGGAGAAAATTATGACAAATTTTAAAAAAGCAGAAATCGGAACAATGAATGAAATCGGTAAAAATTTTGAAAACGGAAAAGCATTTTTACACGATTTATTAGGCTTAACAAGCTGCGAAATTTCGGTCAGTTCAATGCCTGCGGGGATAAAATTACCGTTCAATCATAAGCATAAACAAAATGAAGAAATCTATATTTTCTTACAAGGACAGGGAGCAATGACACTTGATAACGAAGTTATTGAAGTTAAAGAAGGTTCTTGTGTCAAGGTGTTGCCAAGTGTTGTCAGAACAATGGAATCCAAGACCGATATGCAATATATTTGTGTGCAGGCAAAAGCAGGTTCTCTTGAACAATTTGGTTTTGGAGATGCAGAGTTATGCTAAAATAATACGATAAAGCCGATAATTATATTATCGGCTTTGTCGTATTAATAAAAATAAGATTAAAATATAATGTTATAAGAACTTCCGTCTGCAAATTTAAAATTAAAATTAACAGGTTTAGGATCGCTTTTGTATTTTAGAACCAAAACTCTCATATTCTTCTGCGATTTAAGCTCATAATTTTCAGGTAAAGCGTTAGAAAATCTTTTTGCTTCTTTTGTAATTTTCGCTAATCTTACCCAGTTAGGGACACTGCATAACAAAGATGTACCTGCCGTCAAGACTACAACGGGCGGGAACGAACCTACCGTATCAATCAAATCAAGTCTGTCCAAGTCAACAAAAGATTCTGTTGTTACGTCTTTCAAAGCTGCAAGCCTTTCGCTTGTTGCAGAAACTGATGCATTTGAGTTATTTTTGTTGGTTATGATATATTCATAAGCATGTACATATTTGTTTTCTTTTTCTTTTAAACGAAATTCATTTTGTACAATAGAAATTCTTGCGTTACCGTCATAATAATTTTTGGTATCAAGAAGAGTCAGCTTAATCGGTTCCGTATCATTAGTGTAAGGAAACACTGATGTCTTTTTACTGTCTTTTGCCATGTGGTTATTCAATTTTGCCATACCCGTTTTTAACGGTTTAACCAAATCCGGAGATATGTAAAAATTGCCTAATTGCTGTTTCCTTGCTAATGTATAAAAATCGAATTTGTATTCTTTTATAGCTGCATTATCTTCGACTTTATCAAATTTGTAACCGTATTGTTTCAAAAATTGTGTCATTTCATTATTTTCAACATCATATTTTTCATTAGAAACAACAAAGACATCTGTATTTTTGTTAGCAGGGTACAATTTTACAAAATAACTGCAATTTTTATCAGAATATATATAGGCATTATTTACATTCTCTAACGGCGTGAAGTTGTCACTGCCTTTATAAGCCGATATGACACTGTTTATATCAAATGCAAGCCTTGTAATATTAACATTTTTTACCTGATAAGCATAAAAATTCTTTACCATTTCTGCAGAAACAAGATTTGAATTTATCAATAAAACAAATGCTACTAAAAATAATAATTTTAAAATTTTCTTCATTTTCTCACCTTTCAATATTGTAAAATATTACTTATACTCTTAATTTTATCATAGCATGAATTTATTTTCTTTAATGTTTGTGAAATAATTTTATTAATAAATATGAAAAAGTTTTTAAAAATAGTATTTAGTGTAATTTTTATATCCTTAGTTTCACTGTATGCGGGGGTTGTCTTTTTACTGCCGTATGCCGTTAATAACAAGGTTACAATCGACAAACTGCAATCACTTATTTATGACAAAAGCAAAGTGAAAGCAAATATTACGGGATTAAATTTGAAAGTATCTTCAAAACTTGTTTTTGATTTAAGTGTTGACGGTATAGATACAAAAATTAACAATTCTGACTTATTTAATTTGAAAAATTTATCTTTAAGTTATCAATTACTTCAAAATAATCTGACATTGATCAGTGCAGAAAAAATATATATTGACGGAGATAATTTAAAACAACTTATTCCTCAAAAAAGCTCCAAACCTAAAGGCAAATTTGAGCTGAAGAAAAAGCTCGAAATTCATATACATAATCTTACATATAAATCCGATGCTTTTAGTGTTTATGCACAAAATATTGATACAATCGGTGATTTACTAAAATTAAAAGTATCCGTTCGTACACCGTACGTAAAAGAAACAATAAAATTGGGAGATTCGGGGTCAATACAAATTGAGGAAAATAAACTTAAGGCAAATTTGTTTGAAATAGCATTAGGTAATTCCCATCTGTATTTAGACGGAATAATAGTTGATAAAAATAAATCTTCGGATTTGAATATTAAAGGTGAAAAACTCCCCGTATCGGAGATTATGCCCATTGTATTGTATTTACAAAAATCACAAGATCCGTCCAGAAAATTTATTGAAAATTTCAAAAATTTTAACGGAACTGCTGATGTAGATTTAAAATTTAATAAAAACGGTTTATTCGGCAAATGTATCGGAAATAATTTAAGCGCAAATGCCGTATGGTTTGATATTCCTCTATACTTTAAAGAAGCGGTTTTTAATTTTAACGGGCAAAAAGTCGACTCTGTTGCTCAGGGTATTTTGGGAAAAGAAAAAGTTATACACACGCTTAAGATTACGGATTTATTCAATTCTCAAAAGAAATTGGTTATAGGTACAATGAAAACAACGTTAACCAAAAAGTTTGATTATGTTCCAAATCTTACTGTTTTAAATTCCGTTAATGTCGGTTTGGTTTATAAGATAAAAAATAAGAAACCTGACGTATATTATAATATAGATATTCCTGTAAAAAGCGACTTGGTTTATAATTCTTTTTATTTAGGATTAAGAGATTATCCGCGAAAAATATACGGTAATACATTCAAAGATGGCGATGACTTGTATATAAGAAAATATAAATATTTTTATTCAGACACTGATAAAGAAAATATTATTCTTTTAGGTGACGGTTTATTTATAAAAAATATTGATAAAACTAATCCTGATAAATTCATTCCTCAATATATGACCATTCGTACAAACGGATACGCTCCCGTTTCGGTAATCGGTTCTTTCGGAGAAAAAGTTAACGGTGGTGAATTTAAGGGTGATATAAAATATGATTTTAATATTAATCAGCTTGTTGGAACTTTTGATATAATAAATGCAAAACATAAAGCATTCCATATTGAAAAAGCACATGTTGTATCGCAAAACGGTGTATTCAACATTACATCAAACGGTTTCTTTAAAGGGGAGAAATATTTGGCAGAGCTGAATGCTAAAAATAATATTTTTGGGGAAACGTTAATTTACAATATGAAACTCTTTTTAGATAAACTGATTATTGAAACAACTTCCGATACTCAGCCCAAAAAGAGAATAAATCCCGAAGAAATTACCCAAAAAGTAAAAGATGCTGATATTACCGTTAATAACTTAGAAATACTGATTAACGAAATCAAAAGAGAAAAGTTTGTGCTTGAAAATGCAAAACTGCTCGGCAGTCTTAAAAACAATATTTTTAATTTCAACATGGACAAATTGAATTTTGCTGACGGTGATATCAGTGCAAAGGGAATTTATAATTTTGCAAATAATACATCAAAAATATCATTTGAAGCTAAAAATATTAATTCAAATAAAGTTGCCGAAATGACACTCAATCTTCAAAATCAAATTGAAGGAACGGCAAATGCAAAAGCGGATTTGTATGCAAGAGATATGTTCCGATTTTTGGACGTGCATTCCGAGTTTGAGGTTAAGGAAGGATTTTTGCCAAAACTCGGTGATTCTGAATTTGCAATAAAAAATTCAAAATATAAATTATCTCAGATAACAAATTATGATTTGACAAAGAGAGATGAAATGCAATTTGATATAAAAGGTGCATTTGATGTTCATAATACTAAATTAACCAATGTGAACGTAACGTCTTCGAGTCCCGATTCTGCCATGTATTTGGAAGGTAATTATGAAATGGAAAAACAATATGCCGATTTGCATTTGTTTTGGAAATACAGTAAAGAATCTCCAAAGGGCATAAGAATATTCCATATTCCTTTAAGTTGGATTTTAAAAGCCGTATTCAGACCTGAACATTCAAAAGAAATGTATAAACAACAATTTGCAAAAGTTCCTGTCATCAATGTTGACGAAAAAAGAACAAATTATTACAGAGTTTATTTGAATGGTGATATTAACAATAATAAAGTTAATTTTATACTAAAGGAAGTAAGATGAAAAGGCTTGATGCAATTTACTGTGACTTTGACGGAACAATTACCAAAGAAGATTCGGTTAATAAATTCTTTGAGATGTATGCTCCCAAAAATTGGCTGGAATCTGAAAAATTATGGATAGAAGGCAAAATTTCTTCAAGAGAAAATGCAATTATTCAGGTCGGTTTGTTGAAAAATGTTTCTCAAAAACAGTTGGATGACTATATTGAGGAAATTGAAATTGATGATTATTTTTTGGATTTTGTCGATTATGTGAAATCCGAAAATATAAAATTGACAGTTTTGAGTGACGGATTTGATTTATTTATTCAAAAAACTCTTGAGCGTTATAATTTGGATATACCTTTTTATGCGAATAAACTGATTTTTAATGACGGCAAATTTAATATTGAATTTCCGTATTATAATGATTCCTGTGATAAAAAAGCAGGCATGTGCAAATGTCAAAAGGTTAAAGAGAAAAGTTTTTGCTATATCGGCGACGGAACAAGTGATTTGTGTATAGCCTCAAAAGCGGATTTTCTTTTTGCCTCAAAGAAATTACATAATTATTGTAAAGAAAATAATATAAAACATTCACATTTTACATCTTTTCGTAATATTATAGACACATTAAAGGAGTGGGATAATGCGTAATAAGTTTTTGGTAAGTTTGGTAATTTTAATATTGATGTCTTTTGTTCAGCCCGTATTTGCATGGGACGTTAAGACAACATCAGAACTTCAAACAAGAATGAATGCTGTCGGATTCAGACTCTTAAACACCAACAGAATTGAACAGAGATTTACGTTTATGGCAATTAATAGGGTTTATACGAGAGATTTTTGGACTGATGTAAGTTCCGTAAACAGAATTGTATGGGTTAAACCTGTTGTAATTCCTTATATCGACAGTGATGATGAACTTGCAGCCATATTGAGCCATTCGCTTGCTCACGGTGTTGATACTTATGAAGGTGCTTTAAGAGGTTATGTATCAATATTGAATTATTGGGTTGCTCCGAATAAATATGATTTAAAAGCCGATAAAACAGCCGTAGATTTTATGGTTAACGCAGGTTACAATCCTCTTGCAATTATCACTATATTGAACAAAATCGGGAAACAATACAGATATGATGCGTTCTCAAATCATACACTCGTATCAAGAAGAATGATGCTGATATATGAATATATTTATACAAAATACCCGTCAATTCTTGTTGATAACGAATATAAAGATAATATTTATTATCAAAATTTTCTGCTTACTTCAAGAAATAACAGAATGAAATTATTGGAAAAAGTTAAAGCAGGTTCAACAAAAAGGGTAAATTATTCTTATTAATATGAAAAATTTGTTTTTAATTTTTACATTAATAATTTTTGGCATGCCTGTATTTGCACATAATACGGAGGTAATTAAAGACGAACTTTTAGACCCCGCTATGTACAATGATATGAGCGGAAAGTCCGTTTTTAAGCTCGGAATTTATGAGCATAATAAATATAAATATGTTCCAATCTCTGATGAACTGATTGATGATGCTTTTATTTCAAATGCCTCAAATTCTTCGATAATAAAAAAAGAACACCCTGACGATTTTTTCTTTGAAAAAAATATTGATATATCAAAGGTCAGAAAGGTTTTGCCCAAAATCAGTTATGATTTTACAAAAAAACAAGTACCGATAAAAATAAAAATATCTCAACATTTAAAATCGACACGTAATATCTTTGAAGGCTCGACAATACCTTTTGTTGCACAACACGATTTTGAGATTAACGGGAAAAAATATAATAGCGGAACGACTATTTTAGGCAGGGTGGAAACAATTTCCGCTTCGGATAAAATGGGGACTCCCGAGAGTATAAAAATTAGTAATTTTTATATCCCTGATGAAGAAATCGAACTTTACGGTTCTGTTTCAAAAACGGGAGCTAATCGTTCAATTTGGGTTTATCCTCTTTATCAGGCAGGAAATATAACTTTTTATGTTGCAGGTTTTGTTTTTGTACCAATACATGGTGGCAGGGCAAAGTTGTTAACATCAGAGGAGTTTACAGTATTTTACGAAACCCAATAAAAATTACATTTCGTAATAAAAAATTATAAAAATCTTTATTTTGAAATTTTTTAGCGGTAATATTATAATTGTAATATTAGTATAGGACGGGAATATGGTAGTATTAGAAAAAGAACTCTTAACCAATTTAAAGAAAATTAATTCAAACGGCACTTCCGAAACAATCAATATATCAGACGAAGAATTGGCAAGTATTGATAAAGAATATTGTACATACGGTGATAAAATACACGCAGATGCAAATCCTAAAGTATTTAGGGATTGTAACGGTGTATTTATGTATGATTCGGATAATACTCCGTTTTTGGATTTGGAAATGTGGTTTGCATCTTGTAATTTGGGTTACAAAAACAAACGTATCAGAGATGCGGTTGTTGATCAAATAGATACTTTACCTCAAATTTCTTCACATTTTCAATATGATTACAAAGTTTTGTTATCGGAAAAAATTGCAAAAGCAAATATAAAAAGATTTGGAACAAAAGGTCGTGTGCATTTTAATGTTGGCGGTTCTCAGGTTATTGAAGATGCCTTGAAACTTGTCAGAAATTACACTCACAAAAGCAGAATGTTTTCTTTCTACGGCGGTTTTCACGGACGTACATTGGGCGCAAGCTGTTTAACCGCAGGTTACAGATACAGAAAACCTTTCGGACATTTTTCGGAAGAAGCACATTTTGTTCCGTATCCTTACTGTTACAGATGTCCGTACGGCAGACACTGTGATTCTTGCAATTATTACTGCGTTCAACAGTTAAGACGTGATTTTGAAGATAATTGCGCGGGTGTTTTTGATCATTCTTCAAAAGAATGTGCTATGGGGGCGTTCTTTGTCGAACCCGTTCAAGGTTCGGGCGGATATATTGTACCGCCTAAAGGTTATTTCAAAGAATTGAAAAAGGTTTTGGACGATTTCGGTGTTTTGTTTGTTGATGATGAAATTCAAATGGGATTTTACAGAACAGGCAAATTGTGGGCGATTGAACATTATGATGTTAAACCGGATGTTATAACCTTTGGCAAATCGTTGACAAACGGTTTAAATCCTCTTGGCGGAATGTGGGCAAAAGAAGAATTAATCAGTCCCGAAGTATGGCCCAACGGCAGAACTCATTCGACTTTCTGCAACAATCCTATCGGTATGAGAGCAGGATACGAAGTCATGAGTACGTTTGAAGAAGGTAATTTTGAAAGCGATGTTGCAAGTAAAGGTAAATACTTCTTGGACGGATTAAAAGAATTGGAAAAACGTCACAAACGTATCGGTAATGTTGACGGTTTAGGCTTGGCTTTGAGAATTGAGTGCGTAACAGAAGACGGTTACACTCCCGATCCCAAGTTGCTTCACGATATATTGGCAGAAGGATTGAAAGGTGATTTAACTTATAACGGCAAAAAATGCGGATTAATCCTTAATAAAGGAAGCCATTACAACAACACCATAACATTAGTTCCCGCAGTTACAATAACTTATGCGGAAATAGATATGGCATTGAGTTTGCTTGATCAGTTGTTTACGAGGTTGTCGTAGTGCCGAGCGGTATAGACTTTGAGTTACTCCATTCGGAAATTCAAGATAAACAAGATAAAAATGCTGTTTTATTGTTTCACGGATTGACGGGAAGTCCGTTTGAAATGAAAAAGTATGGTGAATTTCTGTTTAAGTGCGGATATGATGTGTTTTGTTATTCTTTCCCGGGTCACGGGGAAAGAATTAGTGAAATCGAAACGGTTACTTGGCAGGATTGGTGTAATTTTGCTCAAGATAAGTATAGCGCATTACGAAACAATTATAATAGATTTTTCGTATCGGGTTTGTGTCTTGGGGCGTCAATGGCTGTTTATTTGGCGGAGCATAATGATGATATTACGGGTGTGGTTGCGCTTTCAACAACTCTGTTTTTGGACGGTTTTTGTATTCCTTGGACAATATGTTTGCTTCCGTTTGCATTGAGTACAATTACAAGGTTTTATTATACTTTTCCCGAGGATGATTGTTTTGGAGTAAAGAATGAAAGAACAAGAAAAAGTTTGGCAAAAATTACCGCAAAAGCTGATATAGGAATGGATAATTATCCGCTGAATTGTGTGGACGGACTTTTGAAACTGTCAAAAAATGTCAGAAAAAACCTCAAAAACGTAACTTGTCCCGTTTTGTGTATTCATTCAAAATATGATAATCTGTCAAGCATTAAAGGTGCAAAGGTCGTTTTGAACGGAATTTCATCAGAAATTAAACAATACGTTGAACTTAATGACAGTTATCACATGGTTTTGTATGATAATGAAAAAGAATTTGTAATGAATACTGTAAAAGAGTTTTTAAGTAAACTTTTAACTGCCGAGAAAGAGGTTGTATGCATATAGTCGCAATCATTGTAAATATAGTAGCCATAATTGTTTTATCGGCAGGACTTTTTCATAAATTTGAACACCCGAAACACAAAGCAATATTCGGATATACGGTTGCAGGAAGTATGATTTTGTATATTGCACTTTTGGGTTTGATTGCAATGTACGAACTTTTTGTAAACAGGGGTTTATATGGCATAATTTTGTTTTTATGCGTAATTTCGCCTTTTGTAATCGGAAAACTTGTTAAATATAATACGCTGAAACAATATACGGTTATTCAGATATTGTTTTTTATTCTGAGCTTGGGTGTTATTCTGTTAATTTATTAATTACAATACCTGACAGCAATTTCGGATAAAAATAAGTGGATTTTTGCGGCATTCTGTATCCGGCGGTTGCAATATTAATTATATCTTCCATTTTTGGATATGCCATTATAAAGCACGCACTTGCATTATTTTTTACTGAGTTAAAGGCTACGTTCTCTAACTTTTCATATTTAATACCGTTTTGTGACATTAATTCTTCATCAGTAAACTTTAGCTCTTTTTTCAGAATTAATTCGTGCAAGACCGTTAAATCCAACTGTTGTAATTCTGCGGGTTTATTAATACTTTTTTCCACGCCTTTTCTTAATTTCAAAACGTAATAATTATTGTCATTTTTAAGTATTAAGCCTGTTGTAATCTGCTTATTATTTTCTTCTTCAATTTTTGTCAAAAACTCAATTCGATTATTAACGGTTTCTATATCATAATATTTTTCTACCGCGCTTATCAGTTTTTTGTTATCAAAAAATTTTTCAATAATTCTGTGAGTCGGATATATCACCAAATTTTCATCCGCAGCATTTGTAAAATAGCTCATAACATATTTTGCATAATTATTTTCAGGATGCTGATTTGAATAATTCATTGATGTTTCATATCTGTGGTGTCCGTCAGCAATCAGTAATTTTTTATCGGCTAAAACCTCTTGAATTATTTTTATATCGTTTTCATTATCTATAAGATAAACAATATTTCTTACTCCGTTATCGTCAACCGTATCAATAAACGGGGTTTGATATTTTTTATACACTTCATTTTCAATGGTAAAAGTTTTGTCATTGTACACCATAAAGATTTGTGAGAAAAACGCTCCTGTTGCATTTACAAGATTTAATCTGTCTTGTTTGGGTCCACCCATAGTGTATTCGTGAGGCAAGATATTGCCGAGTGAAAAATCTTCAATAAGGTTGCGCGCAATAAACCCTTTTCTTTCTATTTCTTTATTATGTTCATTTTTGTATTTTTGAACAATATAAAAAATTGCGGGTTTTTTCGTTTTTACTAAAATCTTATCACTCTGCCATTTTTCAAAACTTTTTGATGCATCGGAATACGGATCTTTTTCTTTTGATAAAATAAGTCTTACAATATTATATAGACTTTTTTTGTATAAATTTTCTCTGTATTCGTTATCGATCACATCATACGGTGGTGCGATAACATCATTTATTGAAACTTTTTCTTGGTTATACACTAACGCATTGACGGGTAATATTTTCATTTTTAACCTCTATATCCTTTAATAATTCAATCAAACTGTCATTGTCCTCTTTTGACTTAACGGCAAGTCTTATATATTGCTTCCCGTTAAATCCCATTTTATTTTGGCAATCTTTAATCAAAAAATCTCTTTCAAGAGCTGAAAGGCATAAATCTGCGGATTTGTACGGAAGTAATACTTCGCATAAAATATAATTAGCCTGTGATTTTATCGGGTGTAAATATGAAATTTCCGATAATTTATTATAAAAATCATTTCTGTTTAAAGCTATTTTTTCACAAGCCTTTTTGTAATTCTTTTTGTATTTATTCAAAATTTGTAAGAAATATTCACCGAATGAATTTATGTTCCAAACAGGCAATTTCTTGCGGCAATTTTCTACAAGTTCAGTATTTGCAGATGCCATTATTCCAAGTCTTATACCGGGTACTCCATAAGATTTTGATATAGATTTTATCACAACTAAATTTTCAAATTCACTTAAGATATCCGTATCAAGAAGGGTGTTATCCTCAGAACCTTCCGAAAAATCTACAAAACTTTCATCTAATATTAATTTTTTATTGTTATTTTTTAAGTGCTTAAGCAAATTTATAACTTCAGGTTTACTGATATAGTTACCGCTCGGATTATCAGGATTTACTAAAATCAATGTATCAATTTTTGCGGAAAAATCTTTTAAATCATTGACCGTATAACTAAAATCTTTATTTTCGGGTATAAAATAATGAATATTTGCGGAATCTGAAATACGGGTCGGATATTCTTGAAAAGTAGGTAATATAACTCCGATATCTCCGCTTAATTGCGGAATTAATGTATTAATTAATTCCGCAGCACCATTCCCAAGCAAAACATTTTCTTCTTTTAAATTAAATGTATTTGCAATCAAAATTTTATCAATGGATTGACCTGACGGATAATTTACCAGTAATTCCTCAAAATTATTTTTCAATTCATCATTCATTTTTTTTGTTGGAAAGTAAGGGTTTACAAGATAACAAAAATCTTTTAAGCCGTCAAATCTCCAATATCCTCCATATCTTGAATGATATTTTTTAAGTTTTTCTTCTTTATCTTCGCAAAACAGAGTTTCAGCAATATCGTAATCTTGTAAATCGTCAACTTCGTACCATTTTTCTCCGGAAAGTTTTAAAACATGCATATTGTTACGTTCAAGAGATAACAAGACTCTCAATACTTGTTCGTAATATTGATTGTTGCCCATAGTTTTGCAATAGGCTTGTAAAAACGGTAAATAATCATTTTTTAAGAACTCTTTTGAAAATTTGTATATATTTACTGTTTTGTAATAATTTTCTATATCACTGTAATGAAAATGCTCTTTTGGAATAAATGAAACAATTTCGTCATTGTCATTAATCATAACAACAGTTCCATCCATATACGCTTTGTATTTATCAACAACTGCCAAATTAGGATACGGGTGATTTATCAATTTTTCAATTATACTGTCTTCATAGATTAAATCGCTTTCCAAAAGCAGAGTATCCTCTTGAACCAAATAATCTTTAGTTAAATACAATGAATAAATATTGTTTGTTGTCGCATATATCTCGTTATTGACGTAGATTACGGGTACACCGTTGTAGCTGTCGCCTATTACATTTTTAATTTCGTCCCCGCAATAACCGATAACTATTACTATTCTTGAAATATCAAATTTTGTAACTTTATCAAGCGAATGCTCCAAAAAAGTTTTTCCCAAAAATTCAACCATAGATTTTGTGTGTTCTTTGGTTTTACTTTTTAATCTTTTTCCCATTCCTGCGGCTAATATTACAACTTGCATATCATTCCTTTCATATTTAAATATTATTCATATCCTTAATAAAATCATCCAATAATTTTTCATCAAAACTTTCCGTATTTGCATGACGAGGATAACAATTATCAGGAACAGCCATATAATCATTAAATAATTGTTTTAATACAAATATTTCATCATTAGGGCAGCTAAAGTCGTATCCTTCATATTTAACAGATTTTAACGGAAAAATTTTATCGTAGTCAAAAAAGTAATTGGGATTATAATGCGGATAATCCAAACCGTAAAATAACGGAAGTTTATCTTCTTTACTGATGGATTTGGATAGAATAAATTTATCTCTAATTTTAAAGAACCTTTCTCGCATCGCATCAGGTCTGCACTTGAAAAACGGAATAAGCAGACTGTATATAAATTTGTCCCTTTCTCGCTTCAATTTTTTAGTTAATTGAATTTGTTCTTCAGTACTAATATTTTTGTAATAAAAATCATAAGGAAATAAATCAACTGCAATGTTTATCAATTTTTTATGTTTAATTTTTATAAAACATCTGTTTTTACCATTGTTATCAAAATCTATATATATATCGTCATACCCCGGAATTCCGTCTTTATATTTTTGGAAAAAATCTTCATAATCCTTTCTTGGCATTCCTAAGTCCGCATCATCATCCCAAGGAATAAAACCTCCGTGACGAACTGCCCCCAAAAGGTTTCCAAAATCAAGCCAATATTCGTAACCGTTTTCTTTGCATAATTTGTCAAAAATCAACATCATTTTAAGGCTTGCAAGCTGAATTTTTCTCAAGATACCGGTGGCAGGAGGAATTTCATTTGCAGGACAAGAATATTTTACATATTTATTTTTTATACTCGGCTTTAAAAATCTTATCTTAATCCCAAAAATATGAATAATAATTCGATTTGAACTTTTCCAATCAACTGAAAAAATCTGCTTAAAAATATTATTTTTCATTACTTACCTAAACTCAATTACCAATTTAATATTACATCAACACAATATAAATGTAAATATTTAAAAAATTTTTAACTTAATTGTAAATACATTTTGCATTTTTTATCTTTTTCATGTTATGATAAAGTAGTGTTATTATTTTAAGATAGGGATAGAGTATGAAAATAGATTGGAAGTCTAAGCAGACTAAAGTTACGGTTGGAATTTTGGCGGTTATTCTTATACCGATAATTTGGAATCAGGGAAAAACGCTTGTTACGGGAATCTTGACATCATACATAATGTCACAGCCCAAAACGGTTGAGGTTGCAACCCCGGTATCAAAAGAAATTTATCCGGAATACAGCACAACAGGACGTATTGAAGCTCAAAAATCCGTAGATGTAATTGCTCGTGTCAGCGGCTGGCTTCAGGAAAGATATTTTCAGGAGGGTGATATCGTAAAAAAAGGTCAAAAATTGTTTCTGATTGAGCCTGATGAATACGTCTTAGCCGCACAAACGGCAAGAGCGAGAGTTAATGAAAATTCTGCGGTTTACAACAATTCGGAAATAGATTTAAGACGTGCAGAGCAACTTTTGAAAGATGATTTGGTAAGTCGTGAATATTATGATAATGCACTTACACAGAGAAATAAAAACAGAGCCGCATTAGACGGTGCGGTTTCCGATATGAATAAAGCAAATTTGAATTTAAGCTATACAAACATAACCTCTCCGATGGACGGAAGAATAGGAAAAGTAAATGTTTCTGTCGGAAACTACGTAACTCCGTCAGTCGGGGTTATCGCTCAAATTTATACTACTAACCCAATGAAAGTAATTTTTCCTATAAAGAGTGGTGATTTTATTGAGTTAAAAAGATATTTTAAGGACAATAAAGACAAAAATCCGACTTATGACAATTCCGTATCGGTTTTGTTAGGACTTGCGGACGGCTCAACTTATGAAAAAAAAGGAAAAATTGAGTTTGTTGACAACAAAGTTGATGAAAATACCGGTACGGTAACACTGAGAGCCGTGTTTGAAAACCCTGACGAACTCTTAATCCCGGGAGATTATGTTAATGTAATCATAAGGGTTAATCATCCGCAAAAAGTTATGCTTATTCCGCAATCAGCTACAAAAACCGATGTCGGAACGGGATATTACGTTTGGGTTGTAAAAGACGGAAAATCTGTTAAAAAAGATATTATCGTAAATGAAAATTATGAAAATAACTGGATTGTGGAAAAAGGGCTTGAGTATGATGATGTTGTTGTCATGAAAGGTATTCAGGATATTTATAAATCAGGTCAAGCCGTAAAAACAAAAAAATACGAAGCTGAAAAACAAACAAATAAAAAATAAAATATAAAGGGAATAAGAATGGCTATTAATAAGGAAGATTTGTATTTTTTCATAAAAAAGCCGAGATTTGCGGTTGTTATATCGGTTTTTATTGTAATTTTGGGTGTGCTTTCACTGCTTGGTTTACAGCAGGAAAAGTATCCTAATATTACTCCTCCGCAGGTTACGGTGTCGGCATATTACCCCGGTGCAAGTGCTTCGGTTATTGAATCTTCCGTTGCATCGCTTTTGGAGTCGCAGCTTAACGGTGTTAAGGACATGATTTATATGTCCTCAACAAGTTATGACGGGGCTTATAATTTAAATATATACTTCAAAACAGGTACGGATAATGACATAAACCTAATGAATGTTCAAAATAAACTTCAGCAGGTACAGGCACTTTTACCTCAAGAAGTTATGCAGCAGGGCGTTACTGCCGAAAACAAAGTAGGCGGTGCGGGAGCTATTATTTTAAACCTTGCCTCTGATAATGATTCCTGGAATCAGCTTGACTTAACAAACTACGCAAATATTTATGTTAAAGATGCCATAAAAAGAATTAACGGTGTCGGCTCGGTTAACGTATTCGGTGCAGACGATTACAGTATGAGAATTTGGCTTGACCCCGCCAAACTTGCAAGTTATAAAACTTCGATTGCTGAAATTAAAAATGCAATTCAAAACCAAAATGTTCAGCTTTCTGCGGGTTCTTTGGGGGATAAACCTACAGATGCGAATCCGAGCTTGAAACTTTCACTTTTAACAAAAGGCAGATTGCAAACTCCCGAAGAATTCGGAAATATTATAGTACGTTCAAATTCTGACGGTTCAAATATAAAACTAAAAGAACTTTCAAGAATCGAATTGGGTGCTAAATCTTATTCAATGTTCGGTATTGTTAATACAAAGCCTGCGGCATTAATTCAGGTTATGCCCTTGCCGGGAGCAAATACCGTTGAAATTTGCAATAATATTTATAAAACAATGGACGAACTTTCTCAAACGTTCCCGGATTCTTTAAAACTTGATATTATGATGGACAGTTCAACTTTTATTAACGAATCAATGTCGGAAGTTGAGTTTACAATTCTTTTAACATCATTAATCGTAATTTTAATTATATTTGTATTTTTGGCTGATTTCAAAGCAACTCTAATCCCTTGCGTAACAATTCCCGTATCTTTGGTCGGTACGTTTATTGCATTAAAGGTTTTGGGAATGTCTTTGAATCTTTTGACGTTGTTTGCTTTGGTACTTGCTGTTGCGGTTGTTGTAGATGATGCGATTGTTGTAATCGAAAACGTTAAGCGACATATTGAGGACGGCAAATCTGCTATAGAGGCTACTCAAATTACAATGGGTGAAGTTGGCGGTTCGCTTGTGGCTATGGCTGCGGTACTTATGGCGGTATTTGTTCCTATGTGCTTTATGAGCGGGTTGTCAGGCACGATGTATAAACAATTTGCTGTTTGTATTGCAGTATCCATTGCGTTTTCGGCAGTTTGTGCATTGTCACTTTCGCCTGCAATGTGTTCAATTATATTAAAACCGTCCAAAAAGAAAGAGGACAAAAAATTTGCTTGGCTAAAAATCGCAGAGGAATATCTGAACAAAGGGCTTGAAATTTTTAATATATATTTTGATAAATTAACGAATTATTATATAGATGTTGTTAAAAAATTTGTTGTTGATAAAAAGCTGACAATAATTACATATATCGCTGCCGTATTGTTGATGTTAGGTTTGTTTAAAGTGATTCCGACAGGTTTTATTCCTGATGAAGATCAGGGCATGCTTATTTCGGTTGTAACCCTTCCTGACGGTGCTTCATTGAACAGAACTGAAGATGTATGTTTTAAATTTATACGGGCAATAGACGGTATTGAAGGAATTGATCAGGACAGAGTTATCGCTTTTGGAGGTTTCGGACCTTCCAATCAGGCTACTGTTGTTATCCAGTTGAAAGAATGGGGAGAAAGAAAAGTTAACCCCGTAAGCTGGGTTGTTCGCAAATTTCAGGGAAAACAAACAGATCTTTCTCATAACGGAATTTTAACTGAGATTTATAAACGTACTGCAGATATTAACGAAGCATCAATATTTACCCTTTCGCCGCCTGCAATAGACGGTTTGGGAATGGCGGGCGGATTTGAATACCAGCTTATGTCTACAGGTAATGCGAGCGTTCAGGATTTGGCGGCTTTTGCAAATGAATTTATTGCAAAAGCAAATCAAGATCCGGCTCTGCAAAATGTTTACACACAGTTTCAGGCAAATGTTCCACAGTATCAACTTGATATAAATTATGAAAAGGCTCTTGCTCAAGGAGTTGATATTTCAGAACTTCATAATACGTTGGCATCAACTTTGTCATATTCATACGTTAATGACTTTAATAAATTAGGCAGAGTGTTCAAAGTATTTATGCAGGCAGAGAGTGATTACAGAAACAAAATTGAAGATTTGCAGAAAATCTATGTAATAAATAAAAAAGGACAGCCCGTTCCTATTATGACAATGATTACCCCTAAACAAACCGTTGGAGCGGTTTCTATCACAAGGTTTAACCAATTCCGTTCCGCACAAATTCAAGGTTCTCCCGCAAGCGGAAAATCTTCAGGTGAAGCAATGAATGCTATGGTTAATTTGTCTAAGAAAAATTTACCGCATGATTACACTTATGCCTGGTCGGGAACTTCTTTGCAGGAAAAGGAATCATCAGGTCAGACAGGGCTTGTTGTAGGATTTGCGCTTTTGTTCGTTTATTTATTCCTTGTAGCACTTTATGAAAGTTGGATGATACCCGTTGCGGTACTTTTAATTTCACCTGTCGCGATAGTTGGTGCATTAATTTTCCAATTAATGATGGGACAGGCTTTGGATTTGTATTCACAAGTCGGTTTGATTACATTAATCGGGTTGGCAGCTAAACAATCCATTTTGATTGTTGAATTTGCAAAAGAAGAACACGAATCACATGGTTTAACCGTTCAAGATGCGGCAGTTAAGGCGGCACTTTTGAGATTTAGGGCTATTATGATGACAGAAGCTGCGTTTATTTTAGGTATTTTACCTTTGTTGTTTGCTTCGGGCGCGGGTGCAAACAGCCGTATCTCAGTCGGTTCAACAGTAATCGGAGGTATGCTTGTAGCGGCAACAATAGGGACGGTATTGACTCCTGCCTTTTACGTAATAATTCAGGATATAGTTGACAAGTATTTCAACAAAAGGGAAGAATAGTATGGAATTAAGAAAAAAAACGTTTATAAGTTTAATGATATTATCTTGTTTCGTGTTAACGTCTGCGAATGCCGTTCAAGCATTTTCGTTCAAAAAGAACAGTTCGCAAAGCGTTAAACCGGCAAAATATCAGCAGGAATTTGATGTCGAGCGTCCTCCGTATTCAAACGAAATTCATTCGGTATTTACTCTTAAAGCCTGCATAGAAAACGCGATTAAATACAACCCCGCAATTCGTGCATCAATATACAATGAAGATGTTTACAAATCAAAAATAGGTCAGGCATGGGCGAATTACTTTCCCGTAATCAGTGCGGGTCTTGATCTTTCAAGAAGCGGAAACCGATATACAGGCGGTGGAATGCCTAATCAATATATAACAATGGGGTATGTTCCGACTGTTTCCGCCGATATGCTTATTTTTGATTTCGGTAAAACAAAAGCTACTGCTGATATGGCAAAAAGATTTTATGAAGCTACCCGGGAAAATACAAAAGAAAACATTAACGTGATAATCTACAATATAAAAGCGACTTATTATAATGTTCTTTTTGCTCAGGCTCAAGTTAAGGTTTATGAAGACACGGTTGCGGATTTTCAACTGCAATTAGAACAGGCATGGGGATTTTATCGCTACGGTACAAAACCTAAAATTGATGTTGTTACCGCCGAATATAACCTCGGGAAAGCTAAACTTAATTTGGTTAAGGCAAGGAATGTTTTGGGAGTTGCTCGGGTGCAGTTATCAAAGATAATGGGTATGCCCGAATACACAAACTATGAAATTTCTGATCAGCTTACTCTCAATTTATTTGATGTAACTGAAGACAGTGCTATTAAAACCGCACTTGAAGTAAGACCCGAACTTGTTGCAGCAAAGAAAAGTGCTGATGCTGCTGAAATGAATTTGAGGGCAAGGCGTAGGGAATTTACACCGAATGTAGGTATTTACGGAAGTTACAGATACGGTATAGGAAGTGATTACAATCTGAATTCCGGACAAATTGGTGTAGGGTTGAATTATAGTGCATTAAATATTATGAGAGTTAAAAAAGAAATTGAGGAAGCAAAAGCCGAATACAAAAAAGCAAATGCACAATATGAAGATGTAAGGCATGACGTATATTTTAAAGTTAAAAAGAATTATATGGAACTTGAAACCGACAGAGAAGCTATTGTTATTGCAAAGTTAGCGTTGGATCAGGCAAAAGAACAGTACAGGCAAGTAACAGGACGTTATAAGGCCGGTGTAGGTACTGCAATCGAGCTTAAAGACGGTGAAAATACTTATTTAAATGCCCGTCTGGATTTTTATAATGCAATGCTTAATTACAATACTACGGCTGCAAGTTTGGAACGTGAAATAGGATTGCCTCTGAAGCTTAAAAACGAAAAAGTATTGGATATTAAAGAAGAAGATTTATAGATTAAACAGTAAATAATCTGGGATACAATGTATTGCACTGATGTAAATTTGATAATTTATAATAAAAAAGAAGGTTTGACACCTTCTTCATTATTTGGGACCGGAGGGATTTTCTTGCTCACTCGCTATTATTAACTATGTCTAAATGTATTCTATCGAATATTTTTGCTAATTTCAATACAAGTGTTTTTCACTTTGGCAACTTTTTGCTAAACTATATAGCAGCTATATTACAACCTAAAAATTTAACTATAATAAATGCTGAAAACTATTGATTTT